>JALEKC010000106.1 GCA_022769325.1 Eubacterium sp.
TTTTTTCACAGACTCCCCTATGAACAAAAGATCATAGGACTGCCCGCTTGATTATTATGTAAAAAAGGATTAGTTTACAGCAGTTGTATTCTCAGAAACTGTATCCATCATTTCCAAAACTTTAGATACTTCACATTCAGCTGCAACAACTTTTCCAATATCGCCGTAATCAAGTGTGTATGTACCGTCACCATTGTCTTCTACACCAAATGTAACAGCCAACTGAGAGGCTTCATCATTGATTGTCATAGTACCGTCGCCATTGCTTGTAGTCTCGCCGACAAAACTTGCACTTTCGTTATTTTGTGCATCAACAACTACCAATACAGAGAATGTAGCCTCATCATTCATAGCAAGAAGGAGTGCGGAATCATCATCACCTTCAGGAGATCCGGCATATCCGACTGTAAGGATGCCTTCCAGATCTTTCATAGAAGTAGCCTGTCCTGAGGAACTGCTGTCATCAGAAGAATCGCTGGCAGTGTTGTCCTTTGTAGTGTCTGCAGCTTCTGTAGCTTTTGGAGCCTGTGTAGCTTTTGGAGCCTGTGTAGCTGTAGTAGTTGTTGTGGTAGCAGCTTCTTTTTTGTCTCCACATCCAACTAAAGTAAATGACATCAAAGCAACTAAACCAAGTGTTAATAATTTCTTTCTCATAATTTTATCTCTCCTTTATGTTAATTTAATTTATGTATCATTATATCAGACGGAAAAGAAAAATGCAAGAGTTTTTTCGGAAATTCAACTATTTAAGAAATAGTCTCTTTTAAAATATTATAAAATAATGTTTGTGCCTTGTTCTCTTCATTTGACACAATTACAACCTTCATGGTATACTTAAAGAGTCGAGAGGACTTATTTTTGAGGGAGGTGTGAAAGGATGGAGATAAAAGTTGACCCTATGCAGCAGACCATGGCCACTACCACTGCCAAGCAGAGCCAGAGCACAGGAGAAGATTTCAAATTTACCTTGATGAGTTCTTTGGAAGAAGAAGGACTGCAGGCACGCCTTTCACTCATGATGGAAGATATTACGATGCAGGGGAAAAAACTGGGAAAACATATGGATGTTCGGGATATGAGGCAATATCGCAAATTGATTCAGGAATTTATGAATGAGATTGTCAACCGGTCCCATAAATTTAGCAGGGAAAATTTTCTTGACCGAAGAGGCCGGCATCGGGTATATGGTATGATAAAACGAGTCAATGTTGCATTGGATGAATTGGCAGGGGAATTGATAAAGGAAGAAAAAGATCATCTGTCAATATTGGCAAAGATTGATGAAATACGGGGAATGTTATTGGATATTCTCACGTGATGACAGTGCAATTTGAGGAAAAGGAAGGTGGTTTTTATGTTTTTATTTTCAGAAATTATGGGGCATGAAGATATCAAAGAACATTTGCAAATGGCAATTCGCGGAGATAAGCCTTTTCATGCTTATATTTTTCAGGGAGAAGTTGGCTGTGGAAAAGAGACAATGGCAAAAACATTTGCCGCCGGTCTGCAATGTACTTCCGAAGAAGAGACTCGTCCCTGCGGGAAGTGCCCTTCCTGTAAGCAGATTGATTCGGGAAATCAACCGGATGTTATCTGGGTTACCAGAGAGTTGTCCAGCATTGGGGTGGATGATGTACGAGAAAAAATCAATTCGGAGATGGCCATAAAACCATTTTCAAGTCCTTATAAAATATTTATCGTGCCTGAGGCAGAACGGATGACAGAGGCGGCACAAAATGCTCTGTTGAAGACGATAGAGGAGCCACCGGAATATGGAATTGTTATTTTGCTGACAAGCAATATGAGTGCGATTTTGCCTACCATTCAGTCCCGTTGTCTGACTTTGGAATTTCGACCGTTGACTACGGCGACCATCGAGAAATATTTGATTGACAACTATCATGTGGTTGATTATCGGGCTCGGACAAGTGCTATATTTGCTCAGGGAAATCTGGGGAAAGCCATTCGTTATATAGAATCCGAAGATTTTGAAGAAAAAAAAGAACAGGTTCTTTATTTGTTAAAAAATGTAAAAAATATGTCTTTGTCGGAGATGCTTGATAAAATCAAGGAAATTGGTGAAGATAAAGATAATATCAAAGATTATATCGATTTAATGGTGCTTTGGTACCGGGACGTGCTTTTGTTTAAAGCAACAAAAAATATGAATCAATTGGTTTTCCAAAGCGAATTTCGGGCGATTTCCGAAGAGGCAAATCAGCGTGATTATGAAAAAATAGAAGAAATATTAAAGGCTTTTGACAAGGCAAAACTTCGCCTCAAAGCAAATGTAAATTTTGAAGTTGCGATGGAATTAATGCTTTGTACATTGAAGCAATCATAGATAAAGAGAGGTAAAAAAGTGAAAATTATAATTGGTGTACGTTTTCGTCAGGCCGGAAAAGTATATTATTTTGATCCGGGTGAAGAAAAGGAAAATATATCGCGGGGAACGCGGGTTATCGTAGAAACTGCAAAAGGGGTTGAGATGGGAACGGTCGTACTTCCGCCGACAGAGATGACTGAGGAAAAAATCGTGGCACCCTTGAAGGGGATTTTGCGTCTGGCAACACAGGAAGATGAAGAGCAGGAAGAAAAAAATCGGGAAAAAGAGGCAGAGGCCTTTGTAATATGCCGCCAAAAGATTGCAAAACATAAACTGGAGATGAAGTTGATTGCGGCGGAGTATACCTTTGATCGCAATAAACTATTGTTTTACTTCACGGCAGATGGCCGGATTGATTTCCGGGAATTGGTAAAAGACTTAGCATCTGTCTTTCGTACTCGTATTGAATTGCGGCAAATCGGAGTTCGTGATGAGACAAAATTGCGTGGTGGCATTGGTATCTGTGGAAGAGCACTTTGCTGTCATACTTATCTTTCGGAATTTGCTCCCGTTTCCATTAAAATGGCAAAAGAGCAAAATCTTTCCCTGAATCCTACAAAAATCTCCGGTGTGTGCGGACGTCTGATGTGCTGTCTGAAAAATGAAGAAGAAGCTTATGAAGAATTAAATCGTTCTCTTCCCAATGTGGGAATGCATGTAAAAACCCCGGATGGACTCAGTGGCGAAGTGCAGAGTGTCAGTGTGTTGAAGCAAAAAGTCCGTGTGATTGTTACCTTGGATAATGATGAAAAAGAAGTACGGGAGTATATGGCTTCGGAGTTGAAATTCCGCAAAGAGCGAAAAAAGGAAAGAAACAAGCAGGAAGAAGATAAAGAGCTGGAAGCCTTGGAAGAAATGGAGAAAAAGGAAGGAAAATCTAAAATTTGAGAAATGAACTTTTGTTACCGGGAGAGAGATTGGATGATTTGCAGCGGGATGGTCTGATGCTGATTCAAAATCCCGCATGGTTCTGCTTTGGCATAGATGCCGTTCTCTTGTCTTCCTTTGCGCGGGTATCGGAAGGAAACAAAGTACTGGATCTTGGCTGTGGCAATGGCATTATCCCCATTTTGCTGGCTTCCAAGACCGAAGCGGAGAGCATTGAGGGCCTGGAAATTCAGGAAGAAATTGCGCAGATGGCAAGACGGAGTGTAAGTTACAATCATTTGGAGTCTAAAATACACATAACCACAGGGGATATCAAGGAGGCCTCTTCTCTTTGGAAAGGGTCATCTTTTGATGTTATTACAACAAATCCCCCTTATATCAGCGAATCTCATGGGTTGACCAATCCTGCCAGTCACAAGGCGATTGCTCGTCATGAACTGAAATGCAGCCTGGAGGATGTTCTTACCGCCAGCGCAAAGTTGCTGAAACCCGGTGGGCATTTCTTTATGGTTCATCGTCCCTCCAGACTGGGGGAGATATTGAGTAAGATGATATCACATCGCATTGAGCCCAAACGCTTGCAGCTGGTATATCCCTACGTGGACAAGGAACCCAATATGGTTCTGATTGAGGGGGCCAGAGGCGGAAATTCAGGGATGAAAGTAGAAAAACCGTTTATTGTTTATCAGGATGTCAATGTATATACCAAGCAATTGCTGGAATGTTATGGGAAGACAGAGCCAGAGTCCTGTGAAAGGTAACTAAGAAATAGCAGAAATGAGGTTTATATGGGAACATTATATTTGTGTGCAACACCCATTGGAAATCTGGAAGATATCACCTTGCGGGTACTTCGGATTTTGCAGGAAGTGGATTTGATTGCAGCGGAAGATACGAGACAGACCATCAAGCTTCTCAATCATTTTGATATACATACTCCGCTTACCAGTTATCATGAGCACAATAAATTTCAAAAGACAGATCTATTGGTAAAAAAACTTTTGGAGGGACAAAATATTGCGGTGGTTACAGATGCCGGAACACCGGCTATATCCGACCCCGGTGCAGAATTGGCATGGGCAGCATACGAAGCCGGAATCCCCGTGACATCTTTGCCGGGAGCTTCTGCCGTCATCACGGCCCTTACTTTATCCGGATTGTCCACGCGGCAATTTGCTTTTGAGGGATTTTTGCCAATGGAAAAAAAGGAGCGGGCAAGAGTGCTGGAACGTTTGAAAGATTCCACCTATACAACTGTGTTTTATGAGGCACCTCACCGACTGGTAAAAACGCTGCAAGCCATCCGTGAAGTGATACCGGGAAATCGCAGAGTGGCAATATGCAAGGAACTTACCAAGCGTCATGAAAATGTTTTGCAATTGTCTTTGGATGAAGGATTGGCATATTTTCAGGAAAATGAGCCAAAAGGTGAGTTTGTAGTTGTTCTGGAGGGGGCGGATATCCGGCAATTAGAAGAGAAGGAAAAACAAAAGTGGGAACAAGTTTCCTTGGAAGAACATATGGAACAATATTTGACTCAGGGGATGGAGCGTAAAGAAGCCATGAAAGCAGTGGCAAAAGACCGAGGAATGACCAAAAATCAGGTGTATCGAGAACTTATGAAATGATTTAATAGAAAATGATAAAATGAAAAAGAGTTGTCATCTCTGGCAACTCTTTTTCACATAAATAAAAACACAAAAAGGAAAGGCTGGAGTCTAGGGGGGCTCCAGCCACACTAAAGGGATATATGATTAAATTAAACCAGCTAGCTTAGCCAATGCCTCGATTGAAGCTACAGAAACCAATTTTCCTTCATATTCAATCAAGTCTTTATCAGAACCAGTAAATACATCTACAGGTTCATATTTTTTAATTACAATCGCATTTTTCTGAGCAGAAATCTCTACTTCACCGCGATTCTCAATACCAAGTGTTCTACGCATCTCCATCGGAATGGTAACTCTTCCTAAGTTATCCAAACGACGTACAATTCCAACATTTTTGCTCATAATTAATTGCCCCTTTATTGAAAGAAATTTTTTACTGTCTGTACTCACAACCCTTTCAACGATATTCATTCTATCACTAGAAGAAGAATTAGTCAATAAAATAAATATAAAAATATAAAAAACAATAGGTAAAAGATTATAAAAACAATCGTTTACTACACTGAAGTGCTAGAAAACCGATGAAAAAACCAGATAGTAAACCGCTAAAATATAGAAATGGAGCATACCAAAGCAGGGAATCAAACCCCACTACCAAGGAGGCCACCAGCCATTGTCCCATACAGTGCACCATGCCGCCGGCAGCACTGACGGAGAGCATGGAAAGTTTTTCTTTTGCCAGGGTTTTAAGAAAGTACATGATAAAAATACTCAACAGGCTTCCTGCCAGACTGTATAACATACTAAACAGATTGCCAAAGGTGAAGGCACTTAAAAGGATTCGCAAAAGGGATAAAGACAGGGTGTAAGAGAATCCTTTCTTATATAAAGTGAGAATAAATATCAAATTCGCAAATCCTATTTTCATTCCCGGAAAGGGCAGGGGCAATGGAAATAAATTTTCAATATATCCAAATAAAAATGCCAATGCAGTAAAAAGAGCATATTCTGCAATTTTTTGTGAACGATTCATAAAGTATCTCCTTCTTAACCACTAATTCCATCCAGAGATGGGGAAGTCTGCGTGCTGTCAACGATGGCAAGCACCACTTTGTGAGGAAGACAGACAATGGTTTCCCCGGATTTTGAGATGCCTTTTGTATGTACACAGATTTGATCCGGACAGGAAGCGTCTTTCATATATACAATGCCGTTTTCAATCGTAAATGTATTGGTATGGCCATCATCGGTTTGGATTTGTTGCTTTCTGTCTTCCGAAAGGGGGTAGGTGGCTGTCACCTTTCCATCGATACGGATTTCTAAAAATTTTCCCGTTGGATGAGCCGGAAGATAGATATATCCGGCGAGAAGCAGGCCGACGATGACAAGTAAAGTCAGGAATACAAGATCCGGACGAGTATGCTTCATAAAGGAATCACCTTCTATTATCATCATTGATTCAAGTATAACATAGGAAAGAAGGGAAAGAAATAAAGAAAATGTAAAAAGTATTAAATATTCACAAAACATGAAATACCTACTTGACACAAAGCACTGTGTAGTATATGATAGAGATGCACGTAGTTTTAAAAACTACGTGTGACGTAAATTAAAACAAGATTATTGAGCGGGAATACAGACGCAGAAATGGAGAATGATATGAGTTATACGGAGGGTAAGAAATTTGATTTGGTTGGAATCGCAGAACAGTATATTGAGACGGGTTTTGACGAAGATGGTATTTTAAATTCCATTCAGTTTAAAAATGATGAAAATTTTAATTTTTCTTATGATGTAATTGACGTTATGGCGAAAAAGTGTCCGGATAAACTGGCGATGCTCCATGTCTCCAAAGAAGGAAGAGAGCGTTATTTTACTTTTCGCGACATGGCAAAATTCACCAACATGACAGCGAATTATTTTAGTTACCTTGGAATTAAGAAGGGCGATAAAGTAATGCTGGTACTCAAACGTCATTTTCAATTTTGGTTTTCCATTCTTGCACTTCACAAAATTGGGGCCATTGCAATCCCTGCCACCAATTTGCTGACGCGGAAGGACTTCGAATATCGTTTTAAAGCAGGGGAAGTGGATGCCGTTGTCTGTACGGCAGATGGAGAAGTATCCCGCGAAGTAGATAAAGCTTCCCGTGGCAATACCACATTAAAATTGAAAATTATGGTTGGTGGAGCCAGAGAATCCTGGCACTGCTTCAATAAGGATATCCAGTATTTTTCTGCCAATTTTACGAAACCAAAGGATGTTCCGGGGGGCGATGATCCCATGTTGATGTTCTTCACTTCCGGCACAACTTCCTATCCGAAAATCACGACCCACAATTATAAATATCCACTGGGACATTATATTACAGCAAAATATTGGCACCAGGTGGATCCCAATGGAATTCATTTTGCTATTTCAGATACCGGTTGGGGGAAAGCTTTGTGGGGGAAATTATATGGACAATGGATTTGTGAGGCTCCGATTTTCACCTATGACTTTGATGATTTTGATGCCAAAAAGATTTTACAGATGATTGAAAAATATAAAATTACCACATTTTGTGCCCCACCTACGGCGTATCGTGTTATGGTACATTTACAATTGGAAAAATATGATTTGTCTTCTTTGCAAAATGTGACAACGGCAGGCGAGGCATTGAATCCGAAAATCTTTGAAAAGTTTAAAGAGAAAACCGGGTTTGACATTATGGAAGGATTTGGACAGACGGAGACTACCATGTTGATTGGTAATATCAAGGGGATGACTCCAAGACCGGGTTCCATGGGAAAACCA
>JALEKC010000193.1 GCA_022769325.1 Eubacterium sp.
CAGCGGTGAGGAATAAAAACTTTTCGCAATAAAATAACTAGATATAGTGCAAGATAACCTCCTGTGCGTTAAAATAAGTATAAGAAATATTTCGCACAGGAGGTTTTTGCAATGAAGAAAAGGGATAAACGGGAAAAGAAGAAAAAAAATCGTGGAATTGTTGATTTTATGATGGTAACAAACCACTTTTTTCATTCCTTAAATGAATGGATTTCCGAAATGAATGATCCAAGAAATCAAAGTTATATCACATATAAGCAGACGGATTTAGCATATTTGACAATTCTGAAAAATGTATGTGGACAATATACGATGAGGCAAATGGAAGAAAACTTTAACGAAGAAAATTGTATTGATACACTTCGTATTATGTCTGGAAACAGAAATCTGGAAGAGATGCCTCATTATGACACGTTGAATTATTATTTGGAGAGACTGTCACCGGAGTGCCTAGCGGGAGTAAGGAGAAAAATGGTCACGAGTTTAATTCGTGGAAAACATTTCAATAGAGGTCGTTTGCAGGGAAAGTATTGGCGCATTATTATAGATGGAACGGGACTTTTTTGTTTCCATGAAAAGCATTGCGACAATTGTCTTTGCAGTACAAAAAAGACAGAAGATGGCAAAAAGGTGAAGTTGTATTATCACAAGGTGTTAGAAGCTAAGATTGTGTTTAGTGATAACGTCGTTATTAGTCTTGGAACAGAATTTATTGAAAACGAAAATGAAGATGTAAGCAAACAGGATTGTGAAATCAATGCAGCAAAGCGTTTGTTAGCAAGGATTAAAAAGGAGTATCCAAGACTTCCCATCTGTATTCAGGGGGATGCCCTATATGCGACAGAGCCTTTTATGAGACAATGTCGGGAATATCGCTGGAAATACCTGCTGACGCAAAAAGAAACAAGGCAGAAAAATCTGTCAGAGGGATTTGAATGGATAAAAGCTGGTGGAATAGAGCATTATCCAGGATTGTGCAAGGAAAATGGAAACGGTTGTTATGCCAACCATGTGGAAGAGGTTGCCGGCAAACAGGAAATCATGAATGTATTCGAGTACGAATATGAAAGTCGTAATAAGGAAGGAAAGAGGCGTACAATACGCTTTCAATGGATAACGAATATAGAGTTGACAAAAAGAAATTTAGAGGAAATGATAAAGGCGGGAAGAGGACGTTGGAAAATAGAGAATGAGGGATTTAATAATCAGAAAAATGGTTTGTATCGAATTGAGCATCTGAACAGTAGAAATGGCAATGCAATGAAAAATCATTATCTTTTCACGCAGATAGCAGATATATTAATGCAACTATATCTGGCATGGAATCCATATGTTAAAGAATTGAAACAAAGCATAAAAAATACATCTTCTTGGCTACTGGAAAGTTTTCGAAGACAAACAGTAACGAAAGAAGATGTACAATACATAACGAGATACACAACAGTATATCTTGAATGACAATACAATTCTATCACAAATGAGGAAAAAATAAAAGAAAAAATATGGAGTTATGAACATAATTTAGGAAATTGGTGATTTGAACCTATACAATGTTGATAACTGCCCCAAAATACAAGAAAACTGAAAGACGATT
>JALEKC010000135.1 GCA_022769325.1 Eubacterium sp.
TCATCATAAAGTATCACCGCCTTTATTTGATATTTTTATTATACTACAAAAGCACCAAAAAGTCGCTAAAAATCGCACTTTTTGATGCCTTATACGAGAAAAATCCGCGACGGATGTCGCGGACTTTGTCTACAGTCTGAAAGAAGATTCTGACTCAAATCAGAATCTTCTTTTACTATCTCTAAAATTACTATCTCTAAAATTCTTTTTCCTGTACCGGTTTAAATTTCTGCTCACAATATAAGCAGCGGTAAATCCGATTTTTTTTATCTGTCAACTTAAAGCGATGAGGAAGTTCCTGCTCAATAGAAGTGATGCATCTAGGATTTTTGCACTTAATGATATTGGTTACCATCTCAGGAAGTGTTAAGGTCCTTTTTTGTACAATTTTTTCATTTTCAATAATATTAATGGTAATATTATCATCCAGCACACCCAGAATATCCAAATCCACACAGAGAGGACCTTCGATTTTGATAATATCTTTCTTTCCCATTTTATTGCTTTTTGCATTTTTAATAATAGCCACACTGCAATCCAGCTTTTCCAGATTTAAATAGTGATAAATCTGCATGGCATGTCCCGCCTTGATATGGTCAATTACAACACCCTGATTCAATCCGCCGATATTTAACATATCCAAACCCTCCTTCCATTTTATGCCAGTTCTAATAAGACTACAATCAATGCCATCCGGATATAGACGCCAAACTCTGCCTGTTTAAAATAGACTGCCCGTGGATCATCGTCTACTTCCGTGGCAATTTCATTGACACGGGGGAGAGGATGAAGAACCAGCATATCTTTTGATGCCAAATCCATCTTAGCTTTATCTAAAATAAAACTGTCTCGCAGACGAATATAATCTTCTTCATTGAAGAAACGTTCTCTTTGTACACGCGTCATGTATAAAATGTCAAGATCTCCAATGACAGCATCCAGATCAGAAACTTCCTGAAACGGAATATTTTTTTCTTCCAACGTTTCTTTTCTAAGATAATCCGGGATACGAAGTTCCGGTGGTGAAATAAGTACAAATTCAATTCCCGGATAACGAACCATGGCTCCAATCAAAGAATGAACGGTCCGACCAAATTTTAAATCCCCACAAAAACCGATTTTTAAGTGATCCAGACGCCCTTTCAAATTCTTAATGGTCAATAAATCGGTCAAAGTCTGGGTAGGGTGATTATGACCACCATCTCCGGCATTGATTACGGGGATGGAAGAGTGCATCGAAGCAACCAATGGTGCCCCTTCCTTTGGATGACGCATTGCACAAATGTCCGCATAAGATGAAATGACGCGAATGGTATCTGCAACACTTTCCCCTTTGGCTGCCGAACTCGAATCGGCAGAAGAAAAACCAAGAACACTACCTCCCAGATTAAGCATAGCCGCTTCAAAACTAAGTCTGGTTCGTGTGCTTGGTTCATAAAAACAAGTCGCTAATTTTTTTCCTTTACAAATCTCCGCATATTTATCCGGATGAGCCATCATATCTTTAGCTAACGCCATTAGTTTGTCCAATTCTTCCACGGATAAATCCAATGCATTCATAATATGTCGCATAAGTACCTCCCTTGTCGGTTGCATATTTTTTAATATTGTACAACAATTTAGTGGAAAAAACAATATTATATTTGCAAAAATCTGCATTTCGAAGTATAATACTGAATTGGGGTAATCAATTTGCCCCACTCCCAATATGTAAAAGTACTTATTTCGTTTTGAAAGGAGAGAAACCAAATGGTAAAACTACTCGAAAAAGGGGCCTATCTGGTAAATGGAACCGATTTGATTCCAGACAGCCCGGAAGCTCTTTCCACAGTGAAAAATAAAACAGGTGTGGATACAACTCAGGCAGAAGCAGCAAAAGGAACAATGGCTTATGGAATTCTGAAAGCTCACAATACTTCAGACAACATGGAACAGCTCAAAATTAAATTTGATAAATTGACTTCTCATGATATCACTTTTGTTGGAATTTTGCAGACAGCCAGAGCATCAGGACTGGAGAAATTCCCGGTTCCCTATGTATTGACAAACTGCCACAATAGTTTATGTGCAGTAGGGGGAACAATCAATGAAGACGATCATGTATTTGGTCTTTCCTGTGCAAAGAAATATGGCGGAATTTATGTACCACCTCACCAGGCAGTCATTCACCAGTTTGCAAGAGAAATGCTTGCCGGTGGCGGAAAAATGATTCTTGGTTCTGACAGTCATACCCGTTATGGTGCTCTTGGTACCATGGCCATGGGAGAAGGTGGTCCGGAAATCGTAAAACAGCTTTTGGAGCAAACCTATGATATCCCAATGCCGGGAGTGGTTGCCATCCATCTTACCGGAAAGCCGGAAAAAGGTGTTGGTCCACAGGATATTGCCCTGGCCATCATCGGTGCAGTATTTGAAAATGGATATGTCAACAATAAAGTCATGGAATTTATCGGAGATGGTATCGACAATCTCAGCGTAGATTATCGTATCGGTGTGGATGTTATGACCACAGAGACCACCTGTCTTTCTTCCATCTGGAGAACCGATGATAAAGTAAAAGAATTCTATGATATTCATGGAAGAAGTGAAGATTTTGCTGAATTAAAACCAGCACAGGTGGCTTATTATGATGGTGTGGTAGAAGTAGATTTGTCTACGATTAAACCGATGATTGCCATGCCATTCCACCCAAGTAATGTTTATACCATTGAGGAGTTAAATAACAATCTGGAAGACATTTTACGCGATGTCGAGAAGAAGGCCCTTGTAAGTCTTGATAATAATAAAGATATTAATTTCACCCTTACCGACAAGATTCGCAATGGAAAATTGTATGTTGAGCAGGGTGTCATCGCCGGATGCGCCGGAGGTGGTTTTGAAAACATCTGTGATGCAGCAGACATTTTGAGAGGAAAATACATTGGTGCTGATGAATTCTCACTGAGTGTATACCCAGCAAGCCAGCCTGTATTCATGGAACTTGTAAAAAATGGTGCCATCGCCGATTTGATGGAAACCGGAGCTACCGTACGTACCGCATTCTGTGGTCCATGTTTTGGTGCCGGAGATGTGCCTAGCAACAAGGGGCTTAGTATTCGTCATTCCACACGTAACTTCCCGAACCGTGAAGGTTCTAAGGTTACCAATGGGCAGATTGCTTCCGTGGCACTTATGGATGCCCGTTCCATCGCCGCAACTGCTGCAAACAAAGGTTATTTGACCGCAGCAACAGATATCGATGTCAACTTCAGTAAACCAAAATACTTCTTCGATAAGAAAATTTATGAAAACCGTGTTTACAATGGAGTTGGAAAAGCCGATCCTTCAGTGGATATTAAGTTTGGTCCTAATATCGTGGACTGGCCGGAAATGTTCCCATTGACCGACAACCTTTTATTGAAGACGGTTTCCATGATTCATGACCCGGTTACCACCACAGATGAGTTGATTCCTTCCGGAGAAACTTCTTCTTACCGTTCCAATCCGCTTGGTCTGGCTGAGTTTACTCTTTCCCGTAAAGACCCGGCTTACGTTGGAAAAGCCAAAGAAGTTCAGAAAGCTGAGAAGGCAAGATTAGCAGGAGAGGACATCTACGCAGTGGACTCTCAGTTAAAAGAAGTTTATGAAACCATTCAGAAATCCTTTGACGTGAAACCGGAAGAGACAGAAATCGGAAGCGTGATATTCGCAGTAAAACCGGGAGACGGTTCTGCCCGTGAGCAGGCTGCAAGTTGTCAGCGTGTTCTTGGTGGTATGGCAAATATCGCACGTGAATATGCGACAAAACGTTATCGTTCCAACCTGATTAACTGGGGAATGCTTCCTTTCTTGTTTGATGGTGAACTTCCATTTGACAAAGATGATTATATCTTGGTAAAAGATATCAAAGATGCCATTGAAAATAAGAAAGACAGCGTAAAGGCCTATGTTGTCAATAAAGGCATGAAAGAAATGGAATTCAAGCTGGGTAGATTGACGGACGATGAGAGAGAGATTATCCTGAAAGGATGTCTGATCAACTACAATAAGAAATAGAAT
>JALEKC010000137.1 GCA_022769325.1 Eubacterium sp.
GCAAAACTTGGTGAAGTTATCGCAAAGAAAGCTTTGGATAATGGAATCAACGAAGTCGTATTTGACCGTGGCGGTTACATTTATCAGGGTAAAGTTAAGGCATTAGCAGATGCAGCTAGAGAAGCTGGTCTTCAATTCTAAGCAAGGAGGAAAACTCATGAAACGTGAAATTATTGATGCTAGTCAGTTTGAATTAGAAGATAATGTAGTATCAATTAAACGTGTAACCAAAGTTGTTAAAGGTGGTCGTAATTTCAGATTTACCGCATTGGTTGTTGTAGGTGACGGCAATGGACACGTTGGTGCAGGTTTAGGAAAAGCAATGGAAATTCCGGAAGCAATTCGCAAAGGAAAAGAAGATGCTATGAAAAAACTCATCGAAGTACCAATCGATGAAAATGGAAGTATTCCACATGACTTCATCGGAAAATTCGGCAGTGCTGAAGTTCTTATGAAGAAGTCTCCAGAAGGTACAGGAATTATCGCCGGTGGTCCGGCACGTGCCGTATTGGATCTTGCAGGATACAAAAATATCCGTACAAAGTCTTTGGGATCTCGTAACAAACAGAATGTTGTTCTTGCAACAATCGCTGGTTTGAGTGAACTTAAGACACCGGAAGAAGTAGCAAAACTTCGCGGACTTTCCGTAGAAGAAGTGTTAGGTTAGGAGGTACTTTTTCATGGCTGGAAAATTAAAAATTACTTTAGTTAAATCTACCATTGGTGCTATTCCAAAACATCGTAAAACCGTTGAGGCTCTTGGCCTCAGAAAACTCAACAAAACTGTTGAGATGCCGGATAACGATGCAGTTAGAGGAATGATTCAGCAAGTAAGACACTTAGTTAAAGTGGAAGAAATCTAATAAGGAGGTGCCATAAATGAATTTATCAGAATTAAAACCTGCAGCAGGTTCCAAACACAGCGACGAATTCAGACGTGGACGTGGACATGGTTCAGGAAATGGTAAAACTGCCGGAAAAGGTCATAAAGGACAGAAAGCACGTTCTGGAGCACCTAGACCAGGTTTCGAAGGTGGTCAGCTGCCATTGTACAGAAGATTGCCTAAGAGAGGATTTACCAATATAAATAGTAAAGAGATTGTTGCTATCGGTCTTGACCGTCTCAATGTATTTGATGATGGAGCGGAAGTAACAGTAGAAACTCTTATGGACAAGGGTATTGTCAGCAATCCAAAGGATGGAGTAAAAATTCTTGGAAATGGAGAATTAACCAAAAAGCTTACAGTTAAAGTAAACGCATTTAGTAAGAGTGCTGTTGAAAAGATTGAAGCAGTTGGTGGAAAAGCAGAGGTGATCTAATGCTTGAAACGATAAGAAATGCGTTTAAGACGAAAGAGATCCGAAACAAACTTTTGTTTGTATTTTTGGGGCTTATCATCGTCCGGATCGGATGTAATATTCCGCTTCCGGGCGTTAATACAAATGTAATTCAGCAGTTGTTTGATCAGAACCAGGCACTTAACTTCCTTGATGTAATGACCGGTGGTTCCTTTACAAGAATGTCTATTTTTGCATTGAATATTACACCGTATATTACAGCATCCATCATTGTACAACTTCTTACCATCGCGATTCCGCGTTTGGAAGAATTGCAGAAGGATGGAGAAGATGGAAGAAAGAAAATCAATGAGTATACAAGATATCTTTCTATTGTATTGGCATTGATTGAAGGTCTTGCAATTGTAATCGGATTCCGTAATCAGGGATTCTTTACAGAATCCGGATATACATCCGTGATTATTTCTGTTGTTGCTTTGACAGCAGGTGCAGCCTTCCTTATGTGGCTTGGAGAGCAGATTACAGAAAAAGGAATTGGAAATGGTATTTCCATTATCCTTTTGATTAACATTGTTGCACGTATTCCTAGTGACTTGATTTCTTTGTACAACCAATTTATCAAGAGTGCGGAAAATGTTACCAATCGTATTCTTGCAGCAGTTATTATTCTTGCTTTGATTGTGGCCATGTTTGCATTTATTGTATGGCTTCAGGATGGTGAGAGAAAAATTCCGGTACAGTATGCGAAGAAAATGCAGGGCCGGAAAATGTTTGGTGGTCAGTCAAGCCATATTCCGTTGAAAGTCAACACAGCTGGTGTTATTCCGGTTATTTTTGCAAGTTCCATGTTGCAGCTTCCGGTTGTTATTGCCAGCTTTGCCGGAGTAAAACCGGCTTCCGGAGAGGGTGCATCCTTGATTCAGAAATTCCTCAAGGTTTGTAATCAGAGCGACTGGTGCAATGTAAGTTCATGGGGTGAATTCAAATATACATTAGGATTGCTTGTATATATCGCATTGGTAATCTTTTTTGCATATTTTTATACCTCAGTAACCTTTAATCCACTTGAAATTTCTAATAATATGAAAAAGCAAGGTGGATTTATCCCGGGTATTCGTCCGGGTAAACCGACAACAGAGTATCTTACCAATGTACTTAACAGTATCATTTTTATCGGTGCTGTGGCTATGGTTATCGTATGCGTGCTTCCAATCATCTTCTCAGGTGTATTTGGAGCCAATGTATCCTTTACCGGTACATCTTTAATCATTATTGTTGGTGTCGTTATTGAAACATTGAAACAGATTGAATCCCAGATGTTAGTCCGCAATTATAAAGGATTTTTGGGAAATTGATGATTTGATAAAAAGGCAATCGACCTGCGAAAAATTCTTTTTCGTATGGTCGCTTACCTTTTTTCGCTTAAAAAAAGAAGGAGAATGGCTATGAAAATTGTTATGCTCGGAGCGCCGGGTGCCGGAAAGGGTACACAGGCAAAAATGATTTCTGAAAAATATACAATTCCACATATTTCCACAGGAGACATCTTCCGTGCGAATATTAAGGAGAATACAGAACTTGGACAAAAAGCAAAAACTTATATGGACCAAGGACTTCTTGTACCGGATGAACTGGTTGTTGACCTGGTGGTTGATCGTCTGGCGCAGGATGATGCAAAAAAAGGTTATGTATTGGATGGTTTTCCACGTACGATTCCACAGGCAGAGGCATTGACAGAGGCATTGGCTAATATCGGTGAAAAAATGGATTATGCCATCAATGTGGAAGTTCCGGATGAAAATATCATTGATCGTATGTCCGGAAGACGTGCATGTGTGGCATGTGGTGGTACTTATCACATCAAATACAATCCAACCAAGACAGAAGGAATCTGTGATGCATGCGGTGGTGATCTGATTCTTCGTGATGATGACAAACCGGAGACCGTAAAGCAGCGTTTGGAAGTTTATCATACACAGACACAGCCTTTGATTGATTATTATACCAAAGAAGGAATCTTGAAAGAGGTTGATGGAACACAGGATTTGCAGAAAGTATTTGAAGATATTGTAGCAATTCTTGGCTAATTCCGGAGTGAAGTGAAAATGCGGAATGAAATGATAAAACTGAAGTCCGAACATGAAATCGGACTTATGCGTGAAGCCGGGAAAATACTGGCAGAAGTTCACAACAGATTAAGTGAAATTATCGAGCCGGGCATTTCCACCCTGGAAATTGACCGGAGAGGAGAAGAGTGGATTCGAGAATTTGGATGCATTCCGTCATTTCTGAATTATGAAGGATATCCCGCCTCGATTTGTGTTTCCATTGATGATGAAGTGGTACATGGAATTCCCAAGGAAAATGTAATTCTTCGGGAAGGCGACATTGTAAGTCTGGACGCAGGCGTTATTTACCAGGGATATCATTCAGATGCCGCAAGAACACATGCTGTCGGCAGGATAAGCGAGGAAAATCAGAGATTGATTGAGGTTACCAGACAGAGTTTTTTTGAAGGCATCAAATATGCTGTTGCCGGCAACCATTTGTATGATATTTCGGCAGCAATACAGAAATATGTGGAGAAAAATGGATTTTCTATTGTCCGCGACCTGGTGGGACATGGAATTGGTTCACATCTTCATGAAGAGCCACAGATTCCCAATTTTAAGCCACGTTTCCGGCGTGGCCCTCTTTTGAAGCCGGGGATGACTCTTGCTATTGAACCCATGGTAAATGCAGGAGACTGGCCGGTATGGTTTTTAGATGATGATTGGACTGTGGTCACGCAGGATGGCGAAAATTCTGCGCATTATGAAAATACAATTTATATCCGCCCAAATGGCGAACCAGAAATTTTGTCATTGTAAATATTGTGCATTTCGATTTGCACGAAAAAGGAGAGTAATGGTATGTCAAAAGCAGACGTAATTGAAATTGAAGGAACTGTTGTTGAAAAACTGCCAAATGCTATGTTCCAGGTAGAATTGGAAAATGGACATAAGGTTTTGGCCCATATCAGTGGTAAACTTCGGATGAACTTCATTCGTATTTTGCCAGGTGATAAAGTTACCTTGGAATTGTCCCCATATGATTTGACCAAAGGAAGAATCGTTTGGAGAGATAAATAGGAATATGAAAACAAAAGAGGGTGTCCCACTAAAAATTATTTGGTGCGGCACCCTTTTTTATTTTGCGGGATTTACGTGAACCATAATGTGCTTTACTTTCGGAAACATATGCTCGATTTCATCATGCACAGACTCCGCAATATCGTGCGCCTCTTGCAGTGTGATGGAGCCGTCGGCTGCAATCTCTAAATCCACATATATTTTATTTCCAAAGATTCGTGTCTGAAGTAAATCAACCCCCAGCACATTCTTATTTAGCATTACACAATTATGGATTGCTTGTTCCGTTTCTTCGTCGCAAGAATGATCCACCATTTTGTCCATGGCATCTTTAAATATATCGATAGCAGCTTTAACAATAAATACAAAAATTACAAGGCTGGCGATGGAATCCATAATTGGGAATCCCAGTCTTGCACCGCCAATTCCAATCAAAGCGCCTACAGAAGAAAATGCATCCGAACGGTGATGCCATGCATCTGCCATGAGAGCGCTGGAATCAATTTTCTTGGCATTGTATCTCGTGTACCAATACATTGCCTCTTTGCTTATAATAGAAACAATAGCTGCAATCAATGCCAAAACTCCCGGCACTTCCAAATCGCTGTAATGTCCATGTATGATATTTTTGAAAGCATCCACGCCAATTCCAAGACCGGTTACAAAAAGAACAATTGCCAGGACAATAGCTGCTACACATTCCAGCCGTTCATGTCCATAAGGATGTTCTTTGTCCGGTTCCTTTGATGCCAACTTTATCCCTATCATCACAACAAAAGTACTAAATACATCCGATGCCGAGTGAATGGCATCGCTGATCATGGCGGAAGAATGTGCGATGAGTCCTGCAACAAGCTTTAATGCCGACAATGCCAGGTTTTCAATAATCGTAATAACCGATACTCGACGAGCTACTTTCTCAAAATCATTTTCTTTTCTTTCCATATCCGTTACCTCCAAAAAGTATTTTCTTATTGCACACAATACATATGGGAGTATAAAAAGAAATATTTTTATATAAAAAAACACCCACGAATCAGTATTAGCAAATACTGTCCCGTGGATGATAAATTCCACTGTCACTTACGTGACCCGACTCCATGACTTAGTGTCACGGTCTGCTCAGTATGTACTGTGGATTTGTATGCAGTGCATTGAGTTAGTAAAGTATATCATACGGGGAAGAAGATTGTCAAGGAGAAAATAAACCCGAAATAAAATAAAAAAGTGCTTGCATTCCCTCCTATTCTATGTTATCATAGTTAATGGATTTTCGTCTAACAAGGGCAAAGTGCGCTCTGACAGGACTTTCCCTAACCCAAGAAAGGCTTGTTACAGGCGAAATGAGAGATAGAAACATGTCAAAACATGTGAAAGGAGGTTATTACTGTGAAAGTAAGATCATCAGTAAAACCAATTTGCGAGAAATGCAAAGTTATTAAAAGAAAGGGTCGTATCAGAGTAATCTGTGAAAACCCAAAACACAAACAAAGACAGGGCTAATAAATATATCTGAAAGACCTGAAGGATACTTCGGGTTCTTTTCGTGCTTATATAATATGTCTTGCTTTCTGTGTTACAGCGGACCCACAGGAGTTAGCACTCCACCGTCATTGTGGGAACTGTGATATCGCAACCGAAAGCACTGTAAACATTTCTCCGGTTTCTCTTTGGAAAGAAGAAAGCTGGTTCTTGGTTTGCAGCGTTGTTGTGATTTAAAGCGGCTAAGGTGGATTTTCTGCGAGGAAGATTCACAAAAACAATTTTTTAAATAATTAATGGAGGTGTAAAGTACACATGGCTCGTATCAGTGGTGTAGATTTACCAAGAGAAAAACGTGTAGAGATAGGTCTTACCTATGTATATGGTATCGGTCTTGCAAGCTCAAAAAGAATCTTGAGCGAAGCAAACGTAGATCCAGACATTCGTTGTAAAGATTTGAGTGACGACGATGTCGCAAAAATTCGTGACGTTATTGACAGAACTCAGGTTGTTGAAGGTGATTTGCGTAGAGAAGTTGCTTTGAACATCAAGAGATTACAGGAAATTGGATGCTACAGAGGAATCCGTCACAGAAAAGGACTTCCGGTTCGTGGACAGAAGACAAAGACGAATGCTAGAACTCGTAAAGGTCCAAAACGTACAGTAGCAAATAAGAAGAAATAATATAGGAGGTTTTGTCAATGGCTAAGAAAGTTGCAAAAAAAGTGACAA
>JALEKC010000140.1 GCA_022769325.1 Eubacterium sp.
TTCTTTCCAATAAGCAAACCACTCCAAATCCGTATCCGGTACACAGAAAAATTCAAGTTCCATCTGTTCAAATTCTCTGGTACGGAACGTAAAATTACCCGGTGTAATCTCGTTTCGGAAGGACTTACCAATCTGTCCAATTCCAAAAGGAACTTTTTTACGGGATGTTCTCTGAACATTTTTAAAATTCACAAAGATTCCCTGTGCGGTCTCCGGGCGAAGATATACTGTATTTTTCGCATCTTCCGTAACACCCTGGAATGTCTTAAACATCAAATTGAACTGACGAATCTCAGTAAAATTGTGTTTTCCGCAAGTCGGACATGGTACGGAATGCTCTTTGATAAAGCCTTCCATCTTTTCTTTGTCCCATCCATCCACAGAACCATCCAATTCGATATTATTTTCTTCTGCAAAAGCTTCAATCAACTGATCGGCACGAAATCTCTCATGACACTCTTTACAATCCATCAGAGGATCGGAAAAGCCGCCCAAATGTCCGGATGCCACCCATGTCTGCGGGTTCATCAAAATAGCACAATCCACACCAACATTATATTTATTCTCCTGAATAAATTTCTGCCACCAGGCTTTTTTTACATTGTTCTTCAACTCTACACCAAGGTTTCCATAATCCCATGTATTCGCAAGTCCACCATAAATCTCAGACCCCGGATAAATAAAACCACGTCCCTTAGCTAAAGCTACAATTTTTTCCATTGTCTTTTCCATCATTATCCTCCAATCAGGTGCCGGATGCACCTTTCTTTTTTATTCTTACACCATTTTACTATTGTTTGGAAAGAATTTCAACTAGAATTTTTGATTAAAAAAAAATGAGCACGCCGCATAGCGGCGCACTCAAAACTTTGACCAATCTCTTTTGTCCTATTATTTCAGTTTATAACTTTTCACAGTAGAATAAGTTCCCCAAACTTTCTTACCATTTACCGTTGTGTATGCTCTTACTTTATAATAGTATGTTTTGTTGCGTGTCGTTGCCTTTGTATAAGATACACTGGCGCCGGAAGTCAGGGATTTAATGCGAGTAAATCCACTTGTTTTAGAAGTGGAACGATACACACGATATCCACTTGCTCCTGTTACACCATTCCAGGAAATTTTTACTTTTTTACGGGATGCTTTTGCAACTTTAACAGAACCCGGTGCTGCCGGTACTGGTTTGGCACTGACAACCGGTGAATACTCACCAAAGTAATAGTTTCCATCTACCAGACGATATGCACGTACTTTATAATAATAAGTCGTACCACAGGATAAACTGGAGTTGGTATATGTCACTTTTGAATTTGATGTAATGGACTTGATTTTCTTAAATCCACTTGTCTTGGAGGTAGAACGGTATACACGATATCCGGTGGCTCCATCCACATTACTCCATGTCAAGGTGACTTTATTGTATGCTTTGCTCTTAGAGGTAAGCGTTGCAACTTTATCAAGGGTAAGCACATTACTTACCATCTCTGTTTTATCTACATTCACAGTAACCGTTACCATTTGCTTGCTTCCGGTAATTGCATAAGTATAAGTGAATGAAGAAGGAACATCCGTTGCCTTATCCCAGATAATAGCCTTCTCTGCCTCCTTATATGTTCCACCGTTTGAAATTGTAACCGGTTTTGTGGCACCTGTAGGAAGAACTACACCGGCATCACTGGTAGAAACTTTTTGAAGTTTCAAAGTTACTTCACTTTTCCGATTTTCCAACACTTTCAGATTTTTCAGGGAGGAAACATCCATCGCTACAATGGCATTTCCATCTGAAACCAAAGTTTCCAAACCTACAAGACCTTCCACTCCAAAAGCAGAAAGGGCATTGTCGCTGCAATCCAAAGTGGTCAGCTGGTACAAACCGGCAAGATTCAATGTGTTCAATTTGTTGTTACTTACATCCAATGACTTAACCGAAGTATATCCCGCAAGATTCAGTGTGGCCAAATTATTGTTTGCCAAATTGATGTTTTCCAGTTTTGCCTCTTTGGCAAATGTAACATCTGCCAAATCATTGTAGTCTGCTTTTACATTGGTCACATTTGGTAATTTCGATAAATCAAGCAACGCAATGGCGTTGTGAGAACAATCTAATTCTGTAATTCCCGTAAAATACTGAATACCAAGAAGATTGCTGATTTCTTTTCCACGGATATCCAATTTCCCGGTATATTCACCAATCTTTTCCTGCATTGCCGCCGTCAAATTGTCATCATCTTTGACTCCACCGTTAAAAATCAATTCATTCACGGCTTTACGGAAATTTTCATCCGGAATCAAAGTCTTGAAGGCAGCCACCGTCGGAGTCGTTGTAGGTGATACAGCAGGTGTTGCTGATGCAGTAACAATTGGCGTTGCCGTTGCTGAAGCAACCGGTGTTGCCGTAGGAGTTGGTGTCTCTTCCACGCTACCGCTGGTTGTAACCGGTATCTGAGCAGATGGTACATCTTCTGCACTTACCGGTACCATCGCTAAAATCGGCACAAACATAAGTCCGCATGCGCCTATGCACATTTTCTTAAAAAACTTTCTCATGATAAGGTTCCCCCTGTCTTATTTATTTTTCCCGGTGCCGGATTTTGACACCGGATTTCATTTACAAATCTTAGTATACTCATGTCCTTTGACAGTTTTTTGTCCAAACTTTGGCAAAATAATGTCACTTTTTTCAGCCGCAGACATATTCAATCGGGCGATAGCAGCAAGCTATCTCCACCCTTTTATGACTGCCGCCGTTTTCCCCATCTAAGGTATAAGCCACTTCCTGCTCAGAAGTAATGATAAAGGAATCACTGTGTACCCCGATTATCTGTTCATTTGGCTTCAATGTCACAAAGGAATTGATAACCGCCTGGAGTTCCTGGGGATTTTTGGGCTTTCGAATAAAAATCCCCTCAAACTTTCCGTCGTTTAAAGAAACCTGTCCCTTTTTAAAAAAGGAAAATCCGCCCACACTTTTTGCATTGCTTACCATACCAAATAAAAACTCATCGGTGATCCTTTCTTCCCCTGTCTGAATGGTCATGGGATAGGATTTGATATTGGCGACCTGACCCATTCCTTCTAAAAGATAAGCCGCACGGCCAAGAAGGTTTTTAAAGGTCTGGGGTGTTTCATAGGAAACCGACGTAAAAGCACCAAAGGCAGCAACATAGGTAAAAACTTCGCCATTCATAAGTCCGATATCCATGGGCTTGATTTTATCCGTCACCGCAATTTTAGCTGCATTCCGAATGCGGGTAGGCAAATTTAATCCTCTTGCAAAATCATTGACAGTTCCTGTGGGAATATAGCCACATACCGGTCTCTCTTCCGGTGGCATATTCATCAATCCCTGGGTCACTTCATGGAGTGTTCCATCTCCCCCGGAACAGATGATGCGATGAAAATTTTTTCCCAATTCCATAACCAGTTCCGTAGCTTCTCTCTCTCTCTGCGTGGCATAGATAGTAACTTCATATTCTGCATGCATGAATGTCTCAATTACATCGGAAAGTTTGGATTTCATCGTGCCTTTTCCGGCACATGGATTATAGATAAATAATAACTTTTTTTCTCTCATAGTCCCTCCTAGTCTGTAATGAACATAGCATCCCCAAAAGAAAAGAAACGATACCTCTCTTTTACCGCCTCTTCATAGGCTTCCATGATAAAACCTTTGCCGGCAAGAGCGGAAAC
Organism: Eubacterium sp.; assembly: GCA_022769325.1. Classification (GTDB taxonomy): domain Bacteria; phylum Bacillota; class Clostridia; order Lachnospirales; family Lachnospiraceae; genus Eubacterium_F. The sequence goes on from JALEKC010000140.1 coordinate 3,691, forward strand.
CAGCATAAGCAAAGTGGATTCCGGCAAATGAAAATTCGTGATTAATTCATCCATGATTTTAAAAGAATATCCCGGATAAATAAAAATCTCCGTATCTCCCTCACAGGCTTTTATATTGCCATTTTCATCTGCTGCCGATTCCAGGGTACGGCAGCTGGTGGTGCCCACGCAGATAATCCTACCTCCCTTTTTTTTGGCCTGCTGTATTTTTTTTGCCTCCTCCGGCTCAATAAAATAATGCTCTGAATGCATATGGTGTTTTGTCACATCGTCGACTTTAACCGGGCGAAAGGTTCCAAGTCCCACATGGAGTGTTACATTGGCCACAATCACTCCCTTTTTTTCCAATTTTTCAAATAACTCTTCCGTAAAATGAAGTCCCGCTGTAGGCGCCGCTGCCGAGCCATCGTATTTGGCATATATGGTCTGGTAGCGATTCTTATCCTGTAATTTATGTGTGATATATGGAGGCAATGGCATCTGACCAAGCTGGTCTAATATTTCTTCAAAAATTCCTTCATAAGAAAATTGAATCAGACGGTTTCCATCTTCAAGCACCTCCACAATCTCCCCTCTAAGAAGTCCCTCCCCAAAGAGGATTTTGGCTCCGGTTCTTGCCTTCTTTCCCGGCTTAACCAAAGTTTCCCAGACATCTCCTTGTCTTCGCTTCAAAAGGAGAAGTTCAATCACCGCTCCGGTATCTTCTCTGGTTCCATATAATCTTGCCGGAATTACTTTGGTATTGTTTCGCACCAGACAATCTCCCGGCTCCAGATAATCAATAATATCTGTAAAATGTTTATGTTCAATAGCACCTGTTTTTCGATGAATTACCATCAAACGTGAGGCACTTCTATCTTCCAAAGGGTCCTGTGCAATCAGTTCTTTGGGAAGTTCAAAGAAAAAATCACTGGTTTTCATTTGAATTACACTCCTTCCAAAAAAGTACATTTCTATTTTATATGATTCTTTATTTCTTTGCAATAAAATACTAGTCTTTTGGTGAAAAAAATATTATAATAGAAGTAAGATAAATGAAGGGAGGCACTTCCATGGTTATTACCACCTATGCAGCTATTGATGTCGGCTCCGATGCCCTTTCCATGAAAATATATGAAGTGTCAAAAGGGAAAGGAATTGTGGAACTTACACATATTCGCCATAAACTGTCCATTGGGTCAGAAATTTTTGCCAGACATCAAATTACCTATAAAACATTGTCTGAAATCTGTCGTGTGTTAAAAGATTTCAAAAAAATAATGGAAGAATATCATGTCACTTCCTATCAGGCATTTAGCGGCGATGCTTTGCGTGAAGCCTCCAATCGCCTGATTGTTCTTGACCAGATTAAATTGCAGACGGATATCAAAGTAAAGATACTCAGCAATAGTGAACAACGTTTTTTATACTACAAAGCAATTTCCATGAAAGAATCATACTTTGATGATTTGATTGATGAAGGGGCTTTAATTGTCGACATGAGTGCCGGCAGTGTCCAGCTGTCCTTTTTCCAAAATGGGATATTGGAATTTACGCAAAATCTCAAACTTGGCTCCACCCGAATCAATGAACTTCTTCATACCATGGAATCGGAAGTTTTTCATTATAATGAACTGATTTTGGATTATCTGGATAAAGACCTTACTACCTTTTACAATTTGAATCTCAGTGAGAAAAAGGTATGTCATATCATTGCTGTGGGAAGCAATCTGCCGGAAATCAAAGCCAAACTTTCCCAGCGAAATCCGGATTTTCAGGGATTGATTTCCAGAAGAGAGTTTGAAAAAATCAAAAATGCCAGCCATCTGGGGCTTTCCCATATGGACCAGATTTTGCCCACCTTACTCTTATTCCGGAAAATCGCATCCCTTACCAAATGCAATGATTTATACATCTCTGCCATTGATTTGTGTGACAGCATGGTGGCTGATTATGCAGAGCGTCGGGAAAGGATTCGTCCGGCTCATGATTTTACCAAAGATATCATTGAATGTGCGAAAAATATTGCCATCCGTTATCATGCAGATATGGCTCATATCGAAAATGTCACCTACCTTTCCACCGAAATTTTCGATAACATTCGAAAACTTCATGGACTGGGAAAACGGGAGCGTCTCCTGTTACAAATTGCGGTGATTCTTCACAGTTGTGGTGCCTTTGTCAACATGGCACAAACCCGTGAAAATTCTTATAAAATTATTATGAGTACGGAAATCATAGGGATTTCCCATATTGAGCGGGTCATGATTGCCAATATTGTGCGTTACAATGACGAATTTTTCCCCAGTTATCCGGATATTGATGACGAAGAAATTACCAAAGACCAATACATTACCATTGTCAAACTGTGTGCCATTTTAAAACTAGCCAATGTCCTTGACAAAAGCAATCATCAACGAATTCAGAAAGTATGTATGAATTTAAAAGAAAATTCCCTGCAAATCACTGCCTATACCTTGGAGGATATTACATTGGAAAAAGGATTATTCCACCATAAGGCAGATATTTTTGAAGAAGTATTTGGCATTCGTCCTGTACTTAAAAAGAAAGAAGGTAAGACATCATGACAAAATTTTACAATCGTGAATTAAGTTGGCTGGGATTTAACTATCGGGTTCTCTCCGAAGCACGTGACAAAAATATTCCCCTTATGGAACGCTTAAAATTTTTAAGTATTACCGCATCCAATCTGGATGAGTTTTTTATGATTCGTGTGGCATCTTTGAAAGACATGGTTCATGCCAAATATACCAAAAAGGATATTTCCGGATTGACGCCGAAAGAGCAGCTTGCTATCATTTCCACCGGAACCCATGAATTGGTAGAAAAACAATACAATACCTATAACCGCTCTTTCTTGCCATCCTTAAAGCATCAGGGACTCAATATCATTACCCAATATGAATCCCTGACAAAAGAGCAGGCAGACTTTGTGGACCGCTATTTCATGCGAGAAGTATATCCGGTTCTGACTCCTATGGCCGTGGACTCTTCCCGCCCCTTTCCTTTGATTCGCAATAAATCCTTAAATATTGCAGCCCTGTTGATGGACAAAAAGCGAAAGGGCACTATTGATTTTGCCACGGTTCAGGTTCCTTCTGTTTTGCCAAGAATTGTCACAATTCCCTCTGAAAAAGAAGGAGAAACCTGTATTATTTTATTGGAACAAATCATAGAAAAAAATATACAAAAATTATTTTTAAATTATAAAGTACTGGATGCCACTCCTTACCGTGTTATGCGTAATGCCGATTTAACCATTGATGAAGATGAGGCGGCGGATCTTTTAATTGAGATTGAGCGTCAGTTGAAAAAGCGTCAATGGGGTGAAGCCATTCGGCTGGAAGTGGAACAAGGGATTGATAAACGCCTTTTGAAAATTCTGAAAAAGGAGCTTCACATCCAACAGGACGATATCTTTACCATCCGTGGTCCTCTGGATCTGACATTTCTCATGAAAGTATATGGTATGGAGGGCTTTGACCATTTGAAAGAAAAGCCATATCTTCCACAACCTCCCAAGGGGCTTGATATGGAGAAAGATTTGTTCGAGCAGATTCGCCAAAAGGATATTTTGCTCCATCATCCTTATGAGACTTTCGATCCGGTGGTGAATTTTGTCCGTCTCGCTGCCAAAGACCCGGATGTTCTTGCAATCAAGCAGACGTTATACCGTGTTAGCAGTAATTCCCCGATCATTGCTTCTCTGGCCCAGGCGGCAGAGAATGGCAAGCAGGTTACGGGTTTGGTAGAATTAAAAGCTCGTGTTGATGAAGAAAATAACATTGTCTGGGCAAGAAAGTTGGAAAAAGCCGGCTGTCATGTAATTTACGGACTGGTTGGATTAAAGACCCATAGCAAAATCACCCTGGTGGTTCGCAGGGAAGAAGAAGGCATTCGGCGCTATGTCCATTTAGGAACGGGAAATTACAACGATTCCACGGCAAAACTTTATACCGATATGGGAATGTTTACTTGCAAGCGTGCCTATGGCGAAGATGCCACCGCAGTATTTAATATGCTCTCCGGATATTCGGAACCCCTATCCTGGAACAAATTGGCACTTGCTCCCAACTGGCTTCGTTCTCGTTTTGTGGAGCTTATCAATCGCGAACGAGATTATGCTGCCATGGGAAAACCCGCACGTATCGTGGCAAAAATGAATTCTCTTTGCGATGCCGGCATCATTGAAGCCCTTTATGAAGCTTCCGCTGCCGGTGTAGAAATCGATTTAATCATTCGGGGAATCTGCTGTCTCAAGCAGGGGGTACCCGGCATGAGCGAAACCATTCGCGTCCGCTCCATCGTTGGTACTTTTTTGGAGCATTCCCGCATTTTCTTCTTTGAAAATGATGGAAATCCGGAAATATATATGGGAAGTGCTGACTGGATGCCTCGTAATCTGGATAAGCGTGTTGAAATTCTCTTCCCGGTGGAAGACGAAGATTTAAAAGATGAGATTCTTCATATTTTGAAAACTCAGCTGGCAGACAATACAAAAGCCCATCTTCTGCAACCGGACGGACTCATCAATCCGGAAAAAGACGGACTTGTCAAAGTATATGGTGGCTTTTATAAAAAAGCAGACCGTCGCGGTCATACCGCCGTCTGCTCCCAAATGCAATTTTGTAAAGAAGCATTGCGCAAGTAAGCCTTGTGTAGCAATATAGTCTAAACTCTTATGGAGAGGAAGATTTATTGAAATTCTTCCTCTCCATGACATTGTTCAGCCAATCTTTGCATTTTTCTGTCAGCTCGTGCCATCAAATCGGCACAACGCTTTAATTGTTTATGCATCTCCGGCGTAAAATTTCCCTCTTTTTTGTAGCGCAGCTGGTGCTCGGTACTTGCCCAAAAATTCATGGCAATGGTTCGAAACTGTATTTCGATAGGAACTTTTTTCTTTTCATCGGAAAAGAACACATCCACCATCACAATCACATGCAGACTACGATATCCATTATCTTTCGGATGTTCTATGTAATCTTTCACACGAATCACTTCCACATCGGTCTGATTCATCAGCATAGCGGCCACATGGTAAACATCTGTTATGAAAGGACAAACCACCCGGACTCCGGCAATATCATAAATATTTCCCATCATACAACTTATGGTAAGAGGTAATCCCTTTTTCTTCATTTTTCCTATGATACTATCTGCAGATTTCACTCTGCTTTTTATGTTTTCAATGGGATTTCGATCGTTGCAACATTGAAATTCTTTATTTAATATTTCTAATTTTGCTGTGATTTGCTGAATTCCCGCCTCATAAAAAAACATGATCTGACGGTATTGTTTTTCCATATCCAGCAGGTCTCCCGTCTGTGGTAAATATATTTCCTGTCCATCCTCCGGAACTACATTGACAACTTCTATGTCTCCCTGTTTCTTTGTCGTTAATCGATTTAATACATTTTTCAAAATTTATCACTTCCTTCTCTTGTTTCTATCATATCCCACAAAGTTGAATAGAACGTCAAAAAAGTGTGAAATAACTGTTAAAAAATTACGCTCTTTGCCAACTCATCCGCCCGATCATTGTAGTAATCTCCTGAATGACCTGTTACTTTCACAAATTGTACTTCCAGACGGTCTTTAATCGAGTCGTAAAATTGTTTATATGCTCTCGTTCCCTCTTTATTGGTTTTCCATTCTCCCAGACACCAAGATGCAATCCCCTGATAATCATGAACAATTTTTATTTTCTTGATTCCCAATGCGATGGCATGTTCCATGGCAAGCTGTGAGCCAAGAATTTCCCCAGCCACATTTCTCATCTGGGCAAGTTCCTCATCTTTTCCTTTTTCTGCCATAGTTTCTTCCTGACCCTGGTACAAAAATACCACACCACAACTATAATCTCCCGTTGCCACATTAAAACTTCCATCCACATAAGCAACGGCACAATTTTCCTCTGCCACTGCCTTCGTTTTTTCTTCCCTTGGGGAATCGTCATCCTGGGAACTTTCGCCTTCCACATACTGCTCTGCCTGTTCTAAGGTAGGAAAACTTTTATAAATGGCTCCGGAAAATCCCTCTGTCTGTGCCTTACAATCCTCCCACGTCAGATAAATCCCCGGAGTCTTTCCTTTCTTTACTGCATAATATTTCTTTTTTGCCATTGGTCTGCTCCTTTAATTTCTCTATTTCCTGCTGGGTAAGCATGCGCCATTGCCCTTTTTCCAATGAATCATCCAAAGAAATCCCTGCCATCTCAACACGCTTGAGATAAACCACTTCTTTTCCCAATTGATGAAACATTCGCTTGACTTGATGATATTTCCCTTCGGTAATGGTAAGAAGGCATTCTCTTTCCGATACAATTTCCATCTTTGCGGGCATGGTGCGTCTTTTTTCGCCAATATCCAGTCCCTCCGCCATTTTTACCACGTCCTCCCGGGTCACCGGGATATCCAGGCGCACCAGGTAAGTCTTTTCCACATGAAAACGTGGCGACAAAAGTCGATGGGCCAATGGACCGTCATTGGTGACAATCAAAAGACCTTCCGTATCTTTATCCAGTCTTCCCATGGGAAATAAGTCTTTGGCAAGATAGGCCGGCGGTTCGCCTTTTCCTGCAAAACCTCCACGAGAAATGGCATCCAATACCGTTTCCTCTCTGGCATCTTCCGTGGCAGAAACTAACCCCGCCGGCTTATGAAAAATAAGATACTGGTATTGGGATCCGCAGATTCGGTTTCCTTCCAGCTCAATTTCCTCATCTGCCACCACTTTAAATCCAGCATCTTTGATAATCACGCCGTTCACTCCAACAAGTCCGGCTGCCACTTTCTTTTTAATCTGACTTCTTGTCAGTTCGGTATGATCGGATAAAAACTTATCCAATCGAACTTTTTTCACTCCCATGAATCCTCCTTTAAACGCCCTTTCTCCACATTGGGGCGAATAAATGTCTCATAGGCATACTTCCAAAGCACTTCTGACCCCTCTGCCGTCTTCTCATTTCTTTGCAAGACCTGAGAGAGATGCACGCCATGCTCTTCCCATGCTTTTCCATCCGTGGCCGCATTGAGCATAAGTGGTTGAATGTTGTCCATGGTTCTGGCAAATTTTGCCTCAGGCGTTTTTCTTTCTTCAAACTCTTCCCACAAATCCCGCAATTTCCGTCCCTGTTCTTCGGGAAGCAGGGAAAAAATACGGTCTGCGGCCTTTTCTTCCCTTTCCCTCTGGGTGGCCTTTCCGGTCTCATCATAGGCATAGGTGTCCCCCGCATCAATTTCCACCAAATCATGAATTAACAGCATGGATATGGTCCGCAATACATCAATCTCTTCATTGGCATATTCGCTCAAAAAGAGGGTCATAACTGCCATATGCCAGGCATGCTCCGCATCATTTTCCTTCCGCCTGGCCCCTGTCAGATAGGTCTGCCTACCGATTTTCTTTTCCTTATCAATTTCCCGAAAAAAAGCGAATTGCTTATCTAATCTATCCAATGGATTTTCTCCCTTTCTGACTCTTTGCAAGGATTTTTCTAGGATCTATCTCAATTTCGTCGGTTTTAAACCAGTTCCACACAATGGTGCCGCAAATCAGTGCCAAAATGGTAAGAACCACGAGAACAATCACTTTTTGCAGGATTCCCTCCGGGATCAGATTGACACACAATTGATTGAAGAGCATGATGACTTCATATGCAATTCCACCATAAATCCAAGCATGATGAACTTTTTTCTCTTCATAAAATTTTGCCATAATCAACGTAATTGCCATAATGACAACAAACATCAGAATACATTTGTAAGTTCCCTCCAACATAGAGGAAATGGTGCTTGATTTCACTGCTTCCATGTAATCGGTCTTTTTGGTTACTTCCCCCATATTGAGACGAATGGATGCATAGGCACTGTAAAAGTAGGACTGTACCAATTCAAGAGCCACCTTTCCCAAAGCAAATCCAACTCCAACAACAGCGCTCCGATAAATGGAACGCTTCTTTTCATTGGTCAGATAAATGCCCCAGTACAGCGCTGCAATAGTAAAGGCAGTACTCAAAAAGGTAAGACCGATGGAGAGCCCCACTCTTCCTATCCCATTTGCACTTTTAAATACGGCTCCCACCAGATAGAGGGCAAGAAAAGAAAAAATCAAATATTGCCATATAAAACCAAGGAATCCATAACCGAGAGCCCCCGGTAAACCGGTCTCCAGCTTGCTCGAGCGCTTATGTATCTTCCAATAAGCAACTCCCAGAACAAAAAGTGCAATCAACGGACATACTATCATACAAATAATGTTTATCGTTGGAATCATAATCTAAACCCAGCCTTTCGAAATCATTTATAAAGACCATTATAGTTTATTTATTTCCATAAGTCAATTGCCAGTTGGAAGTCGCTTATTCCATGATTTCCTGGGATTTAATAATGGCAGGAATGAGCTGATGCAACTCTTCTTTGAGTTCCTCTAACCCCACCGGCACACCATGCAAAATCACATTATAGCAGGTAGAATTAATCAATTCCACAATCATGTAAATCATCAGTTCATGGTTTTTGAATTTGCGCCCGGAACTGGCAATTAATTCGGTATACCAGTCATAGAAACTTTTGGACACCTCGTTTTCGCCTTCCAACAAAACTTTATGAAACACTCCCCATTGCAGATTTTTGGAAATGAATTCCAGTAAAGACTTGTTTTGATTGAGGTGGTCGATTATAATATCCGAGACACATATCACCGTATCTTCCAGAGAAGAAAAAGTCTTCCTATTCATTTGTTCATACGCAATGGAAAATAACTCCCCCGCTTTCTCGGTAATCAGCGTAATGCGTATATCATATTTATCTTTGAAATACAAGTAAAAGGTTCCCTTTGCCATATTGGCTTTTTTGACAATATCGGAAATAGATGTGTCAAATACCCCTTTCGAGGTAAATAACTCGTAAGCCGCATGGAGTAAATCCTCACGCTTTTTTTTCTTTTTTTCATCGAGTCTTCCCATTTGCCCACATCCTTTCCATAAATGTTTTGTTTTTATAGTGCCTGTTTTTACTCTTCATCCTCTTTTTTTACTTCCGCTGTCTCAATGACAAATTTTACATTTCCATCCATACCCTCAGAAATACCGGAGAAGTTTGTATAATCTTTGGACATATCAACCAGTTTTTCCAAACGATTCTTCATGGTCTTCATATCCTCTTCATATACCTGATTTAATTTTTGAATGCCCTCACGGTCAAATCTATTCATTCCTTCGTATAAATCATCGGCACCTTTCTGCAATTTCGTGATACCCTCTGCCACTTTTCCTGTGGCTGTATGAAGTTGACTACTTCCTTTTTTCAATTTTCCGGCACCCTGAATCAATTCTTTGCTTCCTGATTTTACCGATTTGCTTGCTTTCAAAATTTTCTTGGCACCTGCTAAAAGTTTACGATCATTACTGCTAAGAGTCTTGCTTCCCTCACTTAGTTTTTTTACATTTGCTGTAAGGGTACCAATACTTGATGTCATTTTTTGGTCAGCACTTCGAAGAGCCGAAGAATTTTGGGAAATTTCCTGGGCTCCACTTAATACTTTTTTGATACCGGCTGACACCTGGCTTGCACCGGTTTTCAATTGACTTTCCGCATTGGTTGCTGTCACAAGGGCACCCACACTGGCTTTCTGTCCCTGATACAATTCTTCCAATTTTTGTACATAAGCAAGAATGGTTGCTTTTTGTGTAGAATCTTCAATTTGTGCTGCTTGAGCTTTCAAACCGTCCGCAATTAATTTGTAATTGTCATAAGAACTTTCCAACGTCCCCAAATTTTCATTCAGTGTTCCAATGCCCCCGATGACAGCATCGGCACCGGAAGTCAGCTGATTGGCTGTAGTTGGTTCTGCCAGGGTGTCTACTCCTTTTGTATAAGCCTGAATTCCATCGGAAAATTCTTTATAGGAAGAAGGCATATTTTTTACTGCCTCATATAATTTCTGATTGCCCTCTGTCACCTGTTTTGCACCATTGACATAACTTTGCGTTCCCTTAGCCAAAGAATCTACGCCGTCGGTATATTCCTTGACACCTTTTTGTAATGTTTCTCCTCCTTTCGCCAATTTTTTTATGCCTTTGTTTAGTTCTTTTTCTCCATCCTGATAGTCCTCAAATTTATCCTCTAATTCTCCCATTTTTTCAGATAATTTCTGGGAGCCCTGAACCAAGTCGTCGGAAGAATCCACCAATTTTTTCAAATTATCTTCTAAGTCATCCAAATCATCGATATCATCCAATTCCAAATCACTCAACATACTGGCACTTGCAAAGGTGAAGGTGTTTCCAATGGAAAAATCTGTCACCTCCGCTGTTATGGTAAATCCATCGGGAATTTTATCCGCATCTTCTCCTTCCAAATCAAGGCTTTCTGACATACCAGGCATACCAAAGCCAACTACAATACTGTTGGAACCTTCATTGATCATTTTACCATGTTCCACTTCTACATTGGTAAATTTATCATCGGGAAGAATGACTCCGGTTGCCATAACAAAAGGTGTATACATCTCCTGTTCTTCTCCCTCAATTGTCTGAGTCGTTTTGGAATAATTGCGATAGGTTACCTTCATCGTCAGCTTACCGCTTTTTCCCAGCAAGTCTTTGGCAGATATTTCCTTTCCATCCAGTTCATACTGAATTTCCACACCCACAGGGAGCTCTTTATCTGTCGTTCCCTGATAATAAATATCCTCAGAACCCGCATTCCATTTTACTATATCTCCCTCCTGGGTAAAGGTCTCCTCGCCTTTCACATTCTGGATGTCTTTCAATTCCGTTTCATCCTGGAGAGTACCCTGTATCCCGGCATTTTTCAGCCAATTGGATACTGTAATTTTGGTTGTCGCACCGCTCTCATCTGCATTTACAAAGACAGATTCATCTTTTGATATTTTTTGTGCTGCTGCATAAGTTCCATTGGAAACCACCAGACTTGTCACCAATAATCCGGATATTAATGTTTTACTGATACGATTTATTTTTCGATTTCGATTCATAATATTCATCCTTTCTTTTTCAATAATTGATTTTTCGCATATCCCATGTGGTCTTGCATATCACTTTATCAAAGAGATAAAGCATGGCAGGTAATACTAAAATCACGCTGATGGTACTGATTACGGCACCTCTTGAAAGCAGGGTACAAATGGCATTGATCATATCAATGCTGGAATATGCAGATACCCCAAAGGTTACGGCAAAGAAACTGAGTCCGCTGATGATAATAGATTTCATCGATGCCTTATGGGCAATCTCAATGGATTCTTTTTTTCCTTTTTGATTGATAACTCGTTCTTTGTGATACCTGGTTGTCATCAGAATGGCATAATCTACCGTTGCCCCCAATTGAATGGTTCCAATGACGATACTTGCCACGAAGGGTAGTTCCGTTCCACTGTAATAAGGAATGGACATATTCAGGAAAATGGCAAATTCTATGACACTGACCAAAATAACCGGCAGAGAAATGGATTTAAATGTCAATAAAATAATAAGGAATATCGCTCCAATGGACATATAATTTACTCTTGCCAAATCAATATCGGTAACATCTTCAAGGTCCTTTGTCAATGGTGCCTCTCCGATTACCATAGAATCTTTACTATATTTTTTCACAATGTCATGAATGGATGCAATCTGAGCATTTACCTCATCTGTTGCGGTCTTATAATCCGAGCAAATAAACTGCAATTCCCAATTGTCACTTTTTAACATATCTTTGTATTTGCTTGGAATCATATCATCCGGCACGCTGGCTCCTACGATAGAATTCATCCCCAGCATCCATTTGACACCATCTACTTTTTCTATCTCTGTTTTCATATCATTTTTTTCTTTATTCGTCAAACCATTTTTCAAGAGAAGAACATGCATATTGTTCATATTAAACTTCTCTTCCAATTTTTTATTGGCAATGGCCGAATCCAGTGTCTGCGGCAGTGCCTGGTCCAGATTGTAATATACCTTTACATGATTGTTACCATACAAAGCCGGAACAAACAAAATCACAAACAAAATCAATGGAAGGATTCGATGCTTGGTTATAAAGGTGCTTGCTTTATGAAAATCAGGAAAGATGGCACGATGGGTCGTCTTATCAATCCATTTATCAAAAAACAAAATCAATGCCGGCAGTAACGTAATACAAACAACAACACCGATTATTACGCCTTTCGCCATAACAATTCCCAAGTCTCTTCCCAAAGCAAAGGTCATGAAACATAGGGCTGCAAATCCTGCAACTGTGGTAATGGAACTTCCCACAACAGATTTGAAAGTGTTTCCAATGGCATGAGCCATGGCACGTTCTTTGTCATTATCAAATCTCTCTTTATTGGCCTGATAGCTTTCCAAAAGGAAAATGGAATAATCCATGGTCACACCAAGCTGAAGAACAGCGGTCAAAGCTTGTGTGATATAGGATATTTCTCCGAAAAATATATTGGTTCCCATGTTATATAGTATCGCGAGTCCGATACATATAAGAAATAAAACCGGTGTCACAATGGACTCCATGGTAAGAAGCAAAACCAGCAGTGCAAGGACCGCTGCGATGACAATATATATTGGAAGTTCTGCCTGCACCAGATTTTTAATATCCGTTACAATTCCGGACATTCCACTGATAAAAGCTTGATCTTTTACCTCTTTTCTCATTTCGGTAACCGCCTGCATGGTATCATCCGAGGAAGTGGTATTATCAAATAACGCAATCATCATAGTGGCATTTCCATTAAACAATGCTTCTTTCAATTCATTGGGAAGCATATCCGTGGGCAGCGAAATATCTGCAACGCTGTCATACCAAATAATTTTTTCAACATGTTCTACCTTCTCAAGTTTTTCTTTTAAGGCAACCACATCTTTATTTTCCATATTTTCCACTACCACCATGGAAAAGGCTCCCATACCAAACTCATCCACCATAACATTCTGTCCGGATACTGTCTCCAATGAATCCGGCAGATAACTAAGTACATCGTAATTGATTCTTGTTTTTATCATACCAATCATGGACGGAATGATAAGAAGAACACCGAGTAGAAGAATGATTAATTTGTGCTTCGTAATAAATTTTCCAAACTTAACCATCTGTTAATAGCCTCCTTTTTGATAAATTTTATCAAAAATGACCAACGGTCATTTGATTAAATTATATGTAGTCTACCACAAAAATGACCATTGGTCAACTATTTTTTTGTTTTTTTTGAGGTTTTTTTCGTTTTGTATGTGGAGGGTACACACTCCTTCATTCCGGGCTTGTGCTCGAGTAGGCTACCACCTACTCGCTTTCGCACTCGAACATTCCGCACTTCCGTGCTTCATGTTCTTGCGCCCGACAAATACCTTTTCGTGCAAGCACGACGGTGTTTGTCGGGCTTGTGCTACAAAAAAGGACGAGGCCTAAACAGGCATCCGTCCTTAAATTGCTATATTATTTTTCCTCCTTACAGACCGGGCGCCCCTTTTCCGGTCTCAGGTCTGTAATCTTCTTTTCCTCCTTACAGACCGGCACCCTTTTTTCCGGCCTCAGGTCTGTAATCTTCTTTTCCTCCTTACAGACCGGGCGCCCCTTTTCTGGTCCCAGGTCTGTAATCTTCTTTTCCGCTTTACAGACCGGCGCCCCTTTTCCGGTCCCAGGTCTGTAATCTTCTTTTCCTCCTTACAGACCGGGCGCCCTTTTTCCGGCCTCAGGTCTGTAAATCCCAGGTCTGTGATCACCAAGTTTGTAAGCCCCTTTTTACATTCTCTTTTCTCAAGCCCTGTCTTCCAATATCCTTCTGGCATTTTCCACACGTTCCGCTGTTGGCGGATCAATTCCTTCCAATTGGTATGGAATTCCTAGGTTTTCCCATTTGAAAACACCCAAAGTATGATAAGGAAGAACTTCTACTTTTTCCACGGTCTTCAATGTCTTGATAAAATCAGCCAGACGATGAAGATATTCATCCGTATCATTACGCTCAGGCACAAGGACATGGCGAATCCACATGGGTTGCCCCAGTTCTGACATTTGTCTTGCCATCTCCAATATATTTTTTCCGGTATGTCCCGTCAGGATTTTGTGTTGTTCCTCATCAATGTGCTTGATATCAAGCATTACAAGGTCCGTCACTTTCATAAGTTCCAGCCATTTTGAATAAAATGGTTCTTCCGTCGTAAATGGATTTCCACTGGTATCCAATGTCGTATGAATGCCCATTTCTTTTGCCTTTGTAAACAAGTCCAGAAGAAAGTCAATTTGCAATAACGGTTCTCCTCCACTGACAGTAATACCGCCCTCACTTCCCCAGTAAGGACGGTATCTATTTGCAGTTTTTAACAATTCGGAAGCCGTATATTCCTTGCCTGCTTTTATATCCCAGGTGTCCGGATTGTGGCAAAATTGACATCTCATATGACAACCACTAAGAAAAATAATATATCGCACACCCGGTCCGTCTGCAGAACCGAAACTTTCTAAAGAATGGACATAGCCGATTCTTTCTTCCAAAATAAAACCTCCAATATTTAAAAATTATAATGATTCATGACAAGTTCTTGCAATAACATCCAACTGCTGCTCTCTTGTCAAATCGATGAATTTAACAGCATATCCGGATACACGAATCGTAAAGTTTGCATACTCTTCTTTTTCCGGGTGCTCCATAGCATCAATTAATTTTTCTTTACCAAATACATTGACATTCAAATGATGTGCTCCCTGGTCAAAATAACCATCCATCACTTGTACTAAATTCTTAACACGTTCTTCATGAGTATTTCCTAAAGCTCCCGGATTGATGGTCTGGGTATTGGAGATACCATCCAGAGCCTCTTCATATGGCAGTTTTGCCACGGAATTCAAAGAAGCAAGAAGACCGTTCTGTTCTGCGCCATAAGCCGGGTTCGCACCTGGTGACAATGGCTCGCCTGCTTTTCTTCCGTCTGGAAGAGCTCCTGTCGCCTTACCATATACAACATTGGAAGTAATGGTAAGAATGGATGTGGTAGGCTCTGAATCACGGTAAGTATGGCAGTTACGAAGTTTATTCATAAAGGTACGAAGAAGCCATACTGCAATCTCATCGGCACGGGAGTCATCATTTCCATAACGTGGGAAATCACCCTCTACTTTGTAATCCACTGCCAAGCCGTCTTCATCACGGATTACGTTAACTTTTGCATATTTAATCGCTGACAGAGAATCCACTACATGAGAGAAACCAGCGATACCGGTTGCAAAAGTACGTCTTACATCCGTATCAATCAAAGCCATCTGGGAAGCTTCATAATAATATTTATCATGCATATAGTGAATCAAATTCAATGTTTCAACATAAGTCTGTGCCAACCATGTCATCATTTCTTCGTATTTTTCCATGACTTCATCATAGTCAAGCACATCCCCTGTAATTGGACGGTATTTTGGGCCAACCTGTTCCTTGGTTTTTTCATCAATACCACCATTGATGGCATAAAGCAAACATTTTGCAAGATTTGCTCTGGCGCCAAAGAACTGAATTTCTTTTCCAGTTTCCGTTGCAGATACACAGCAACATACCGAATAATCATCTCCCCATACCGGCCGCATAACATCATCATTCTCATATTGCACGGAACTGGTCTCAATGGAAATATGAGACGCATACTTTTTAAATGCTTCCGGCAAATGTGAAGAGTACAATACAGTCAGGTTTGGTTCCGGAGAAGGTCCCATATTTTCAAGGGTATGCAGGAAACGGAAACAGGTCTTGGTTACCTGGGAACGTCCATCCATACCGATACCGGCAACATCCAACGTAGCCCAAACCGGGTCACCGGAGAACAGCTGGTTGTAAGATTCGATACGGGCAAATTTCACCATACGGAATTTCATCGTCATATGGTCCACAAGTTCCTGCGCTTCCTCCTCTGTCAAAGTACCATTTGCGAGGTCTCTTTCAATATAAATATCCAAGAATGTAGAAACACGTCCAACACTCATAGCCGCACCATTCTGTGTCTTAATGGCAGCGAGATAACCAAAGTATACCCACTGGAATGCTTCTTTGGCATCCTTTGCCGGCTCTGAAATATCAAAGCCATAAGAAGCAGCCATTTCTTTCATTCCCTTCAGACATTTAATCTGCTCAACGATTTCTTCACGGATGCGATAATCCTTACTTCTCATGCAGCGACGCTCACTTCCGGCAAAATCTTTTTCTTTCTCTTCAATCAAAGCATCGATACCATACAACGCCACACGACGATAATCACCCACAATACGTCCACGTCCGTAAGTATCCGGAAGACCGGTCAAAATCTTATTGTGACGCATCCTTTTCATCTCGGGTGTGTACACTTCAAACACCGCATCACTGTGGGTTTTATGGTATTTGGTAAAAATATCATGCAATTTTTCACTTGGCTGATAACCATACATAGTACAGGACTGCTCAGCCATACGAATACCACCATAAGGCATAAAGGCGCGTTTCAATGGCTTATCCGTCTGTAAACCTACTACTTTTTCCAAATCTTTTAAATCATCACTAATATATCCAGGTCCGTAGGAAGTCAACGTGGAAACCACTTCGGTTTCCATATCCAGAACGCCGCCTTTTTTTCTCTCTTCTTTCTGCAGTTCCTGCAATTTGCCCCAAAGTTTATTGGTAGCCTCTGTTGGTCCTGCCAAAAAAGACTCATCTCCATCATAGGGTTTGTAATTGTTTTGGATGAAATCCCGTACATTAATTTCTTCTTTCCAAAGTCTGCCGGAAAATCCTTCCCATTGTTTAAACTCGTTCATCATAGGCCTCCATCTTTTTCTCATAACAAGTTTGCTTTGATATCTTTCATTATACCCAACTTGGCACTATCCTATCATAAATTTAATTTCTGCTTCACAGGCAACTTTACCATCCACCGTAGCTACTGCTTTACCTACGCCCATGGGACCTTTGCATTTGATAATTTCAGTCTCCAGACGAAGACGGTCCCCCGGCACTACCTGTTTGCGAAATTTTGCCTTGTCAATGCCGCCAAAGAAAGCAAGTTTCCCTTTATTTTCAGGAAGACTAAGGACAGCTACGGCGCCAACCTGTGCCAGTGCCTCTACAATCAAAACTCCCGGCATAACCGGCTGCTGTGGAAAATGCCCCTGGAAAAAGGGTTCGTTTACGGTGACATTCTTATAGCCAACTGCTTTTACTCCAGGTTCCATTTCCTCAATACAATCAACAAGCAAAAATGGATAACGATGTGGTATAATTTCTTTGATACCATTTACGTCTAACAACATATCTTTGTCCTCCATATCTGTATAACATATTTTTTTGTTTCTTTCAAGTGGAAAATCTATCCTGAAAACGCGAGAAGTATTCTGCTATGATACTTCTCGCATTTTTTGATAAGATTCGTCATTTTAATAACGATATATAACTAATCATTAAATTTTTTGAAAATCAAAGATGCATTGTGTCCGCCAAATCCAAGAGAGTTACTAAGAACAGTATTTACTTCCATATCAATTCCCTGATCTTTCACACAATCCAAATCACATTCCGGATCCTGGTTAGTCAAACCAGCGTTCATATGTACATAACTATCCTGGATGGATTTGATACAAGCGATGGACTCAACACCACCGGCAGCACCAAGCAAATGACCTACCATAGATTTGGTAGAACTAATTTTACAATTGTAAGCTTCATCCCCCATAGCAAGTTTAATCGCTCTTGTCTCAAACATATCATTCATGTGTGTACTGGTTCCATGAGCGTTGATATAATCGATTTCTTCCGGTTTCACGTTAGCATCTTTCATAGCAAATTCAATCGCTTTTGCTGCTCCGCTTCCATCTTCTGCCGGTGAAGTGATATGATAAGCATCATTGGTAGCACCATATCCAATAATTTCAGCATAAATTTTTGCACCACGTTTTTTTGCATGCTCCAATTCTTCCATCACAAGAACGCCGGCACCTTCACCCATAACAAAACCATTGCGGTCTACATCAAATGGGATGGATGCTTTTTTAGGGTCTGTAGACAGAGACAATGCTGTCATACTGGTAAATCCGGCAACACCAAGCTCTGTAATTGCAGCCTCAGCACCTCCAGCCAGCATAACATCTGCTTCTCCATACTGAATCGAACGGAAAGCCTCTCCAATGTTGTGATTTCCTGTAGCACAAGCAGTCACAATATTGATATTCTTTCCTTTCAATCCCAACTGAATGGCAACATTTCCTGCCGCAATATTGGAAATCAACATCGGAATCATCAATGGAGAAACACGGCTTGGTCCCTTATCCACTAATTTTTTATACTCACGCTCCATGCACTGGAGACTTCCGATACCACATCCAACACTGACACCAACCATGAATGGATCTTCTTTTTCCATATCCAATTCACTGTCCTCCATCGCCTGTTTGGAAGCAGCTACTGCAAACTGGGCAAAACGTTCCATACGACGTGCAGATTTGGGATCCATATACTCTTTGGGTTCAAAATCTTTTACCTCAGCTGCCAATTTTGCCTTATAATCTGTGGTATCAATCTGGGTAATAGGTCCAATGCCAACAACACCTTTTTTAATGTTGTCCCAAAATTCCTCCACATTGTTTCCAATTGGAGTAATTGCGCCCATTCCTGTGATAACTACTCTTCTACTCATGAAAAAATCCTCCTAAATCAATAATCCTACATGGCAATGCCGCCATCCACACAAATCACCTGGCCGGTAATATACTTGGCTTTATCCGAAGCCAAAAATACGACGGTCTCTGCAATATCTTCTACTTCGCCAAAATGTCCCAACGGAATGGTAGCTACAGCTGACTCTTTTACGGAATCCGAAAGAACATCTGTCATCTCCGTTGCTATAAATCCAGGAGCCACAGCATTTACCGTAATGTTACGGGAAGCCAGTTCTTTGGCAGCCGCTTTGGTCAATCCGATAACGCCGGCCTTGGAGGCAGAATAATTGGCCTGTCCCATATTTCCGGTGACGCCGGATACCGACGCAATATTGATGATGCGTCCCTGACGCTGTTTCATCATAGGACGTGTCACAAATTTCACACCGTGGAACGTACCGGCAAGATTGGTCTGAATCACGCTTTGGAATTCGTCCTCGGACATTTTCATCATAAGATTGTCCTTGGTAATTCCTGCATTATTAACAAGAATATCAATCTTTCCATACTCTTTTACTACGCCTGCATAAAACTCTTTTGCAGCCTCAAAATCGCTGACATTACACTGAATTGCTACTGCATTTCCGCCAGCCTGTTCAATGGTATTTACCACTTCTTCTGCACGCTCTTTTGAGCCATTATAGTTGACAACAACCATAGCGCCTTCTCTTGCCAATGCAAGGGCAATACCGCGTCCGATCCCACGTCCGGCTCCTGTCACTACGGCAATCTTATTTTCTAATAACATAAGGTTTCCTTTCTTAACTAAGTGCTTCTACAACTGCTTCTAATTCTTCCATGGTTCCAACACTATATGTAGTCAGTTCTTTTCCAATGGCTTTTCCAATTTTTTTATTAAAACCGGCAAGGGTTCTGCCCGGTCCCAATTCAATAAATGTATCCACTCCGTCTGCCACCATAGCTTCCACTGACTGCTGCCAGCGCACTGACGAAGATACCTGTTTTACAAGTAAGGACTCAATTTCGCTTTCATCCGTCACATAAGAAGCTGTAACATTGGTTACATATGGAATCTGTGGCTTCTTAAATTCGATGGTATCCAAAACTTTTTCCAGTTTGTCTCCGGCTCCTTTTAATAAATCTGAGTGAAATGGTCCGCTGACATTGAGCATCACCGTACGTCTTGCTCCGGCTTCCTTACACTTTTCAGCCCCCAGTTCCACCGACTCTTTCTTTCCGGAAATGGCAATCTGTCCGGGACAATTATAATTTGCCACCTGAACTTCAGGAATGTCCGCAATGGCCGTTTCAATCTCACTGCTCTCAAGGCCCATAATAGCAGCCATACCACCGACTCCTGCCGGTACCTCTTCCTGCATATAAATGCCTCGTTTGCGAACGGCCTTTGCCGCATCAATATAATTCATGGAATCAGCCGCCACAAGGGCACAATATTCACCAAGACTAAGTCCTGCTGCCACATCCGGCTGAATTCCTCTTTCTTTTAAAACTTCCATGGTTGCCACACTTGTAGTCAGCAAACAAACCTGTGTATATTCGGTAATATTGATATCCTCATTTTCTTCAAAACATAAGGCTTTTAAGTCCAAATCAACCGCTTCACTGGCCTTATCAAAAATCTCTTTGGCAATCGGAGAAATCTCATAAAACTCTTTTCCCATTCCAACTTTCTGGGCACCTTGTCCCGGAAAAATAAATGCAATCTTACCCATCTTGTCCTCCATTCTGTATTGCTATAACAAAACAACACAACTTTAACACCAGGAGCCTCTTGCTACTGATGATATTATTAGGTCCATATTTTGAAATGGTGGTTGTTAGTTTCGTCGTAAATAATCTCTGACAAAACCAGCAACCACACCATTCAACTTTGTTAGTCACAGTATTTTGGATGTAATTGATTATTCTACTCCTTTTTCTTTGAGGAAGTTAATTACATCACCAACAGTATTAATGCTTTCCAAATCATCGGTAGGAATCTCTACATCATACTCTTCTTCCAGAGCCATAATTAATTCGTAAAGGTCCAATGAATCTGCTCCCAAATCATCTTTGAAAGAAGATGCTTCTGTGATGCTGTCTGCATCAACGCTCAACTGATCTGCGATAAGTTCCTGCATTTTTTCTAACATGACTATTTCTCCTTTTTTCTCTCCCTCTGAAATTGCTCCCAGGGGGATTATTAATTTCAATTCTTTTACTCAATCACTTGAGATATTCAGTATTTTATCCTATCTCATGCAAATTGTCAAGTTTTCTCATACAAATTACAACATCATTCCTACAATAAGAATGACAATCATCAAAATCGCAACTCCAAAATAAATAAATGTAAATAATTTTTTCTCGGGGAAAAAGCGAATACCACTAATCACAAATAATACGGCCAACAATGCGAGGTCCACAGTATTGGTGGTAAAAATAGACATAATATCATTCAGTCCCATAAATGCGAATATAATAATAACGGCAGACAAACTTATCTGTAAAAAACGAAGCACCCTCTGCCAAAGTGCCGTATCTTTTATCCATTCCTGAACACTTTCTTTGATTTCCTTTTGCTCGTCAACCACCATCGTCTTCTCCCTTCTATAACATTCAACTCTATCACGCTAATCCTTTTTCATTTTTCAATCCACGCATTTATTATATAAGATTTGTTTGTAAAATGGAATTATCACACTCAAAAACTTTTATAAAGAAAAGGTAAACAACATTTTACAAACACTTTATTTTGCGCTCATGACATGCAAAACAAAAAGGACAACAGATGGCTGAAACATCTATTGTCCTTTTTGTTTTTTAAGCTTCGAAAGGGACTTGAACCCTCGACCCCTTCATTACGAGTGAAGTGCTCTACCAACTGAGCTATCGAAGCAAAAAATCATCAACGAAATAAAGTATACATGGTATGAGCACTTTTGTCAATCCTTTTTTTAAACCATCTTTTTCATATATGCAAAGTCATTTGCAAAAGCCTCTCACAAAAATAAAAAGTCGGAGCAACAGGATTTGAACCTGCGACCTCACGGCCCCCAGCCGTGCGCGCTACCAAACTACGCCATGCTCCGATATATTCTATTGTATTAAATATCAACCAAAAATACAACACTTTTTTTATATTTTTTTCTTTCGCCCCATACAATCTCCAAACCGGGCAGTTCACTTACCGCAGTTTGGAGATTTGCACATTGTTTGGGGAATACTCTTATTTTTCTGCCAAAAGTTCCATGATTTCGTTGCTACGCAAAACAAATTCAGTCATTGCTTCCGGCTCAAGCGGTTTATGGCCAAGCATCGCCAAATCATAAAGCTGCTTACAGAATAAATCCGTCTTATCTCCGTCTTTATGATTTTCAACATATTGAACCAATGGATTGGCTACATTCAGCACAAGAGTTTCGCCGCCAAAGTCTCCCATGGCTCCCATACCATTCATGGCATACATCTTCATCATATCTTGCATACGACGAGTTTCCTCAGACATGGTAATCATGGATGCAATCTTCTCATTTTTCATCTTTTCTACTCTCACATCCAGATTCTCTTTTCCAAGTGCTTTGCGGAAAATCTCTGTCAGGGCATCTTTCTTTTCTTTGATTTCTTCCTCACTCATTTCTTCCACAAAATCTTCCGTAACCTGGGCATCAATTCTCTGGAACTTAATATTATCTTCGCCCATTTCCAAATTGGAGATAAATGGCTGATCAATATTGTGGGTCAAAACAAAGGCATTTTTGTTTTCCTCCCGGAACATATTAATATACTGACTTTGCTGCTTTTTATCTGTCACATAGTAGATTACCGTCTTTGGTGGTTCCTGTGGCTCACTATCGTTCTCTTCTTCGCCCTTTTCCACCACTTCTGCTTCCGGAACGTCTACGTTTTCCAGATATTCTTTCATCGTCATATAGTTATCATCCAAATCCTTAAATAAGATATAGTCTTTCATCTTACTCTTGAACTTTTCATCTTTCAGGCAGCCGTATTTGATAAATGGGCTGATATCATCCCAATACTTCTCGAAGTTTTCTCGGTCTGTCTTGCACATTCCGCTCAATTTGTCTGCCACTTTTTTCGTGATATAATCCGCAATTTTTGTCACAAATCCATCATTTTGCAACGCACTTCTTGAAACATTCAAAGGCAGATCCGGACAGTCGATAACACCCTTTAAGAGCATTAAAAATTCCGGTATAACTTCTTTGATATTGTCTGCGATAAACACCTGGTTATTATAAAGTTTGATAATTCCTTCCGCATTTTCATATTCCAGATTTACTTTCGGGAAGTATAAAATACCTTTTAAGTTAAATGGATAATCCATATTCAGATGAATCCAGAACAATGGCTCCTTATAATCCTGAAATACTTTGCGATAAAACTCTTTATACTCTTCCTCGGTACATTCGTTTGGATGCTTTGTCCACAAAGGATGGGTATCGTTAATCGGCACCGGACGCTTCAAAATCTTTGTCTTTTTAACCGGTTCTTTCTTTTCTTCATTTTCTCCCTCTTCCCCTTCTTCTCCGTCTTTTTCTGCCGCTTTTGGCTCTTCCACAATTTCCTCAATAACCGTATCATCCTCTGTCACTTCTTCACTTGGAATGGTTTCATATTGAGGCTCAGCATTTTCATTGGTAAGGAAAATCTCAACCGGCATGAAGGAACAATATTTTTCCAACACTTCCCGGACACGATACTCATTGGAGAATTCATAACTGTCTTCATTCAAGTGAAGAATAATCTCGGTTCCAACCGTATCTTTGTCACTGTCACTCATTTCAAATTCAGTTCCACACTCAGACTCCCAATGAATTGCCTGTTCCCCTTCCAAATAAGAACAAGTATTGATTTCCACCCGGTCAGCCACCATAAAAGCAGAATAAAATCCAAGTCCAAAATGTCCGATAATCTGATCTTCACTGGATTTATCCTTATATTTTTCCAGGAAAGCCGTTGCACCGGAAAACGCAATCTGATTGATGTACTCTTTCACTTCATCTTCCGTCATACCGATACCGTTGTCAACAAAACGAATGGTTTTTTCTTCTGCATTCACATACACTTCCACTTTTTCTTTATAATCATCCGGAAGTGCTGTCTCGCCGATCATCTCCAGCTTTTTCAATTTGGTAATGGCATCGCAGCCGTTGCTGACAAGTTCGCGAATGAAAATATCATGATCCGAATACAACCATTTCTTAATAATCGGAAAAATATTTTCGGAATTAATGGCCAAACTACCTTGCTCTTTTTTCATATCAAGTCATCTCCTATATAAAAATTTATTGGTTTTTTTTGCTATAACAGGTATTGTAATACATAAAAAAAGAGATGTCAAGGATTTTTTAGCACTCATTAAAGTTGAGTGCTAACAATTCCGTGTTTACTTAAGAATTTCAGGCAGTTTTCGTCCCAAATAATTTCTTGATTTCGTTCCAGAGAGAATTCCGCAGAAGTATAAGAAGACAGACAGGAAAGTTTTCCTGCTTCATATTGAATTCGCAGTCCGCCACAATCTCCATTTTCCCTATAATGTACGAATTGAATTTTCATAAATTCCGGTGTCTGCTTTCCCTTTATCAAGTCAAATACAATCGGACGCAACAACTTCCAGGGAACGTATTCGAAACCCTGATATTTTTCTGCCTCTTCCGGCGAAAGCCATTCATGACACAAATTTCCTTGAAAACGAATGGACACGAGGGTACGAATTTCTGCCATACTCACACAAAATTTGTCAAAGGTTTCCTGAAGAAGCAACTGTCCCATAAAAGGTTTCACATCTTCAATTTCATACATTTTCATACACACAACCTCTTTATTCTTTGTATATTTTTTCTCCTTTTGCGAATACTAATTCCTGTCAATCAATAAGTTGACCAGAAAGGAGAAAACCATGAGAGCAAATGAAACTACCTATCGCAATGTTGCGAAAAACTGCAGCGCTTACAGTGCAAAAAATGAATGCAAGTGCACAAATTCAACAGGAGATTCTGATATTTCCTGTACCACCTGCAAACATTTTTCAAAGGAAGAATATTGCAAATTAGATTTGTTTGATCCTATCGTTGCGGAGCATCATTTTTAATCTGCTGCCTTTGGGATAAAAAGCTGTCAACGCGCCGGTTTCCTGCGGATTTTCTTTTTAGATATCCGCGGATTCTCCGGCGTTTTGACAGTGTCAATACATTCAAATACCGCAATACTTCGTGATTCCATTTTATATTTTTTTACCACAATCTCATTCTCTGCGTTCTCTCTTCCGGTATCCAAAATACATTTCCAGCGCTTGTCCTTCTCCAAGGCCGGAAAAAAGAAAGTATGACTCTCCCAATGCATATTAAATATCATATAGATAGAATTTCCCCCATAATAGACTCCATAAAACAAAATACCCAAATCTCTGCTATAATAAGAAAAATCTGCTTCCCAGGGTTCTATCCCATGAGCCGATATAGCCGGTATTCCATAGCCTTTGCTGTCAATGGGCATCATGGTTTCCCTCCTGTGATATAGAGTATGTTCTTTTCGAAAGGCAATCAAATGACGGACAAAGTCGTAAATATCCTTGTTCTTTTCGATTAAATTCCAGTGCAGCCATGTAGTGGCATTGTCCTGACAATAAGCATTATTATTGCCTCGCTGGGTCTGACCAAATTCATCTCCCGCCAATATCATCGGTGATGCCAGGCCCAATAGCAGCATGGCAAGAGCATTTTTCGTCTGTTTGCGCCGCATCTGTAAAACGGATTTTTTGCGGCTGCTTCCCTCCTGTCCACAATTCCAGCTGTAATTATACTGAGTTCCATCTTGATTCTTCTCTCCATTGGCCTCATTGTGCTTAATATCATAAGATACTAAATCCCGTAATGTAAAACCATTTTTTTGCGTAATGTAATGAACCCCCGCACATCCCGCTGCATCCCTGCAAAAGGCTTCATAAAAACCTGCCACCTGTCCTTCGTCACTTTTCAGATAACGTCTGGCAACGGTCTGATAGGCATCATTAAATTCGGCCACTGTTCTTTGTCCTGCCACCTGTCCCATGGTTTTCCAGCCGGCTCCCAAAAACTTACATTGTCTGAGAATGGGATCCTGGCTCAACCATGCTTCCGACACGACCGATGTATCAATCAAAAAACCATCCACATGATATTCCATCACATAATATCTCAGACAGCGAAGAATAAACTGTGGCGGGCATTTTTGAAAATGCATATCGAAAATGACATTCATTCCCATCTGGTGAATTCGACGAATCATGGTTTTGCACTCCTCCACGGCCCGTTCCGGACAGGACGCATAAGAGGCTTTGGGGGCAAAATAGCAGGCATCTTCCGTATATCCCCAATAATTTATTTTTCCTTCCTGCTTTTCCATGATTTCATTAAAATCATACAAAGGAAGAAATACAATGGTATTGATACCAAGATATTCCAGTTCTTTTAATTTTTCACAAAATCCCAGATACGTCCCCGGTGCCTCCACTGCGGAACTGCTGTGTCTGGTAAATCCACGAAGATGACATTGATATAAAATCATGTCTTCAAACGGTACTTTTTTCCGGTTTTCTCCCTGCCAGTCAAAGTGAGAAAAATCAAATTTTCCACGCAATTTTCCCCTTTTGCCAAATACATTTCGCCCGGCAGTTGCCTTCATATAGGGATCCTGGCAAATCTGCTTTCCGGTCTCAAACACATATTCACACTGTTGCAAAAAATCACATATGCCTTCTCCCGTCAATCGTATGCCATACAAATCCGGTGCAGTCAACGAATCGCAGGGAAACATTTTTATTTTTTTCAAAGCAGCTTTATTCTGATATAATACCAATTGGCATTCCTTTTGTTCTTTCGCAAAAAATACGATTTCCACGCTTTTTCCGTCTTCGGAAACCGTAACTCCTTCCACCAGGCCTTTTGCCGGTTGTAACTCAAATTGCACAAATTCTTCTTGTCTCATTCATCCAGCCATCCTTTATCTTTAATACTTCTATTATACATAAATGTCCGGATTCTCACAATAATATTTTTTCTTCTTTCTATATTATTTTGGAAAAACACTTGCAAAATCCCCATTTTTTAGTACAATAGGTAATTAGATAACCAAATAAACGGATGTTTTACATCAAAATATGGAGGAAAATATGATTCAGGCAAATAATGTTACTCTGCGCTTTGGAAAAAAAGCGCTCTTTGAAGAAGTCAATATAAAATTTACCGAAGGAAACTGCTATGGTATCATTGGTGCCAACGGAGCAGGAAAATCCACCTTTTTGAAAATCCTTTCCGGAGAACTGGAGCCAACCCAGGGTGATATCAGCATTACACCGGGGCAGCGTCTTTCGGTTCTGGAGCAGGATCATTTTAAATATGATGACTGTGTTGTATTGGATACCGTGATTATGGGAAATCAGCGTCTTTATGATATTATGAAGGAAAAAGATGCGATTTATGCCAAGGAAGATTTCACGGAAGAGGACGGTATTCGCGCCAGCGAACTGGAAGGCGAATTTGCCACCATGAATGGCTGGGAAGCCGAATCCGATGCTGCCACTCTTCTCAACGGACTGAATATCGATACCGAACTTCATTATAAACAAATGAGTGAACTCTCCGGTAGCGAAAAAGTCAAAGTTCTCCTTGCAAGGGCTTTGTTTGGCAATCCGGACATTCTTCTTTTAGATGAGCCTACCAACCATTTGGACTTAGATGCCATCCGTTGGCTGGAAGAATTTTTGATTAATTTTGAAAATACTATTATCGTGGTATCCCATGACCGTTATTTCTTAAATAAAGTCTGCACCCATACCGTTGACATCGACTATGCGAAAATGCAATTATATGCCGGAAACTACGATTTCTGGTACGAATCCAGCCAGTTGATGATCAAGCAGATGAAGGAAGCCAATAAAAAGAAAGAAGAAAAAATCAAGGAACTTCAGGATTTTATCCAGCGCTTCAGCGCCAATGCTTCCAAATCCAAACAGGCTACTTCGAGAAAACGTGCCTTGGAAAAAATCGAACTGGATACGCTCCGTCCTTCCAGTCGAAAATATCCTTATGTTGATTTCAAGCCAAACCGGGAAATTGGAAATGAAGTACTTACCGTTACCAATCTTTCCAAAACCATCGATGGAGAAAAAGTCCTTGACAACGTATCCTTTACAGTGGGCCATGATGACAAAATTGCATTTGTGGGTTCCTATGGAATCGCTGCCACCACATTATTCCAGATTCTCGCGGGAGAGATGGAGCCGGATGAGGGGGATTACAAATGGGGAATTACCACCAGTCAGGCCTATTTTCCGAAGGATAATACAAAGGATTTTGACAGCACCGATACCATCGTGGACTGGTTGATGCCTTATTCTCCGGAAAAAGATGCCACCTATGTCCGTGGTTTCTTAGGACGCATGCTTTTCTCCGGTGACGACGGTTTGAAAAAGGTCAACGTTCTTTCCGGAGGTGAAAAAGTCCGTGTCATGCTGTCCAAGATGATGATGCTTGGTGCCAATACTCTTATTTTAGATGAGCCTACCAACCACCTTGACATGGAGTCCATCACTTCCGTCAACAATGGGTTAATCAAATTCCCTGGTGTTGTTTTATTTACTTCCCAGGACCACCAATTTATCCAGACCATTGCCAATCGTATCATCGAACTTACCCCAAATGGTATGATTGATAAAGTATCCACCTATGACGAATATCTTGACAGTGACGAGATGGCCCGTAAACGTCAGGCTTTGAGCTGATTGTCAACATATTTGACAAATTGTCCTTTTTCCCCTATAATGGGGAAGTATATTAATTCTATGAATGGAGTGATTTTTTTTGGGGCCCAGTGACGCGAAAAATATCATATTACTTATTGTGTTGCTAGTATTATCTGCTTTTTTTTCATCGGCAGAAACCTCGTTGACCACAGTCAGTAAATTAAAGATGCGTGCTTTGGCAGAAGATAAAAATAAAGCTGCCCGGCGTGTACTGAAATTGTTGGAAAACCCTTCCAAGATGCTCAGTGCAATCTTGATTTGTAATAATGTAGTAAACTTATCCGCATCTTCCATCTCGACATCCTATGCATTTTCTGTTTGTACACGGCTTGGTTTTAAAGAAAATACCAGTCTGGGTGCCGGCGTTGCCACGGGTGTATTGACCTTATTGATTTTGATTTTTGGTGAAATCACACCGAAAAATATGGCTACCTTAAAATCTGAAAAAATGGCACTTGCTTACAGTGGTACGATATTGTTTTTAACCAATTTGCTAACTCCTGTCATTTTTCTTTTGGATCGGGTTACCCGCTTTATTTTATTTATTCTGCGGATTGACCCCGACGGGAAAGCCTCCCAGATTACGGAAGATGAACTTCGTACCTTTGTAGATGTGAGCCACGAAGAAGGCGTCATCGAAAGTGAAGAACGCCAAATGATAACCAATATCGTAGATTTTGGTGATTCCATTGCCAAGGATGTCATGATTTCACGTCTTGACATCTGCATGGTGGAAATTAATACTTCTTACGATGATTTGCTTTCCGAATTTACCGAACATAAATTTGCGCGTATGCCGGTTTATGATGATACCATTGACAATATCGTAGGTATTATCAATCTGAAAGATTTTGTTTTTTACAATGGAGACAAAGAAAAGTTCAATCTCCGGGAATTGATTCGTGAAGCTCATATTACCTATGAGTACAAAAACGTATCCGAGCTTTTTATGGAAATGCGCCGTGATTCCATCCCCATGACGATTGTATTGGATGAGTATGGTGCTCTCTCCGGATTAATCACCATGGAGGACCTTTTGGAAGAAATCGTCGGTGAAATCCGGGATGAATATGATGAAGATGAAGAAGATGAAATCCAGAAAGTAACGGACAATGAATATATCGTTCTGGGATCCACCAGTTTGGATGATATCGAAGATCGTATCGGACTTCCTTTGGAAGCAGAAGAATACGATTCCATTGCCGGTCATATCATCAACCTTTTGGAACATTTTCCTACTCCCGGCGAACATGCAGAAGATGAATATGCTGTCTATACCGTATTGGAAAGCGAAAAAAATCGCATTGACAAAATCCATCTTCTGATTAAACCTCGCCCGGAAGAGGAAGAAGAAGATTAATCGAAAAGCTGCCTGTCCCGGCAGCTTTTCGTTTGTTTGGTCCACTCTTCCACTCTCTCTTCTTTGATTCCATCCTCTCCTTTCCACTGTCCCATAACTGCCTGCATAGATATCCATTCCACCATTTCTTTTTTTCGCAATATCTTTTTCCCTTTCTTTTGGGAAAATACAAGCATTTTAGGATTTTTCTTTCGTTTCCCTTCGTTTGGATTAATTATCCTATACCCTTTTTTGTTTTTTTCCTTTTTTGTGCATTCGATACACAGGTTCCTATTGTTGCTTTCTTTTATTTTTCCGGTTCCCCCCAGACAAACTTCTCCCGGAATAAGAATCACTAACAATAGGATGAAAATCCATTGACGTTTCAATCTACCACTTCCATTCTAGTATCGTTATATTAGCTTCCAACCAAAGCCAATTCCTGCCTCATGGCATGATGAAACAATGCTACCGTTTCTTTTGCTGCCTGCATAAATGGATAATTTACATTTTCACTTGTACAATTCCAATTTCGCAGCAGAAAAGATACGACACTACCCTTTGTCAACGCATCTGCAAATCGCCGGTTATGGGGAATGGTTCCCACTCTGTTCCCAGGCAGATGATAACTTTGCACAATGGTACTTTTCGTAATGACAGATTCCTCACAATAATTTCCTATTACATAAAAAGCTTTTTTTTGAATTTCCGAGAAATTTCGGAAGAAATGAGATAACAATTGAAAATTTTGACATAGATTAACCACAACCAAATCAACTTCCTGCAAAATTCGCCTGGAACTTTCCAACGTTGTGGATGATAAATCTACGATGACATTTCCCAGATAAGATTCCAATAAATTCAAAATCTCTCCGGTCTGACGACATAGTCGGTATTCCAACAAATCCTGATTCAATCCTCCTGTAGGCAGATAAAATACTCTCTGATCATAAACTGACAGACAAGTACGATATACCATGTCTGCATTGACAATGCCATGGTCACTGTTACAAAAAGATAAAACTCTTCCCAAACCATTTTCAATAAAATAGGACTGTTTTTCATGTAATATATCATAGGAATTTGGATTAAGAAATGTACTGCCAAGATTATTCATGCTTACATGGTTCTCGAACAATACCATCTTTGACGGCTCTGTAATAGCCGATAAGATACTGATACAGGAAAGATTTCCTGTCACTCCTGATTTACCCGGCGAATTGCTCCAAAAAGCAATTTTCACCTTTCCTAACCTCCTTTTGTTCGGTGGAATAAACCTATCATACCACGCAAAAGAAAAAAAGTAAATTGTTAATGCTATACAAAAAACAATCTACTTTTTTATATCATATTACAACTTTTCTTTCTTATCCCGATACTTTCTCTCACGAATACTCACAACCGGACTCCGTCCCAGATATTTTTTGGTAAACAAAAGGGAAATCCCGTAAAATAGCACAAAAACTGTCATAATAATCCGATAGACCCGGTTTACGCCACCATGACCTACAAAGGTTAAAAAGGTCATATAAACCCTAGCTATCGCCGTAATCCACCAGCTAAATAATATTCGGGTATTGGTGGCACGGTTTGCCAAATCATCTGTCATTCCTACCGTACAGTATAAGATAAAGTATTCCATGGCAAGTTCTGCCACTGCATAACCAAAATAAACAACCAAAATCCAGATTACAAGTTTGGGACCCTGCTCAATAAATCCAGTGAAAGGAAGTAACACCGACAGTCCCATAGCCACAAGGGAAAGTACCATCCCTTTGATAAATTCTTTGTTCTTTTTTACCAGCATACATCCGCCGATAAAGAGCAATAAACATCCTATGGCATCCGGCAACAAATCTATCTTTACCTGATTTCCCAGGATATTTCCCGTGGTATACAGCTGAATAGAAGGACTCAATTCATGAGTACCCACGGTTCCATCCACATGAAATGCCGGATAAGGCATATCCAGTACATGCCATAGGTCAATTCCTGTTATCATCAATCCAATTGCAATTATTATCACTGCCATAACGATTACCTCTCATTTCTTTATTGTTTTTCTGTTTTTCCACCAATCACTGACAACTGCTTTTTCCACACAATAAATACTAATCATGGCAAGAATCGTCCCCAAAAGGATTCCAGCAAATATATCTGTTGGATAATGTACATAAAAGTATAAACGGGATGCCATCATAACCACTGCCAATATCCAAGCAAGGATTCCATATTTCCGGTTCCAATGCCAGATACAGATACTGGCTGCCACGGAAGAAAAAGTATGTCCGGACGGAAAAGAATAGTCTTTAGGTATGGCTATCAACATCTGGATATCATGAATTATGTGACAAGGCCGCGGTCTGGCAATCAGATTTTTCAAAATCCCATTGCCAAAAATAAGACATAACAATAAGGAAAACAATACCATACAACCATATTTCTTTTCTTTCAAAGCAAATAGCATAAGGAATCCAAAGATAATCCATATTATACCGGCTTCTCCCAATTTGGTAATAATCATAAATATTTTTGTCAGGGCATCGTTATGAATCTGTTGAAACCATTGTAAGATTGTTTCATCCAAATAATCAATCAATTAAATATCCTCCGTTCTTACTTTTATGGATACTTTTTTCCCCGCCTTTTGTACTGTAAATTTTACGATACCTGCCTTTTTCACCCGAATGGTGCCTTTATTGGTGATGGATGCCACAGACGGATTGGAACTTTTCCAAACCACACTCTGGCCCAGTCTGGAAGGCCAAACCGTTGTCTGAAGACGCGTGGTCTCCCCGGTTTTTACCTTCTTTACTTTTATCTTTGCAATCCGGGAAAGCATATTATTCACTTCATATCTACATGCTTTTTTATACAGACTTTCATAACTGAACAAAATATAACCATTTGTCTTCTGACTTCTCCGAATCTTACTAATCTGGCTGGCAATCACTTTCTTGCTTTTACGCCATCCCCGGTCAGAAGCATCTCGCATACCACCACGATACAACGCAAGTCCGATATACATTGGGACATTTCCTTTATTTAATTTTTTCCATTTGGCAAAACGATTGTCAAACATCCGCACTGTCTTAGTGCCGGTACGATATGAATTGGACCAGTAAATCTGTGGCACAATGTAGTCCAGATACCCCGGAGCTTTCATCCAGGTTTTTACATCTGCTCCCAGGGATTCACTGTATTCCACATTTCCCGCCGGACTGATTCCAAAAAGGAGCTTTGGATTTTGCTCTTTTATGCTGATATACACCTTCTTAACCATATTATTTACATTGGCTTTCTTTTGTTTATTGGATAATGAGGCATACTTTTTATATTGTTTATGTCCCTTTCCCGGATAAAAGTAATCATCAAAATGGATGCCATCCACCGGATAATTATCAATCACTTCGCGTACTGCCAGAAGAATCCGGCTTGTGGTGGCCTTTTTGGAAGGATCATATATTTTTTTCTGCGTGATGCGATAGGGATTCATCCAGGCATGAAATTGAATCCCATATCTATGTGCACTTTCAACAAGAATAGCCAAAGGGTCATAATTTGGCTTCTTTTTTCCCATATAAGAACTAAATTTAAAATTATCCGACAGCCAGATGGCATCATCAAATGCCCTCACATGAAAAAATACGGCATTACAGCCATTACTTTTTATCTTTTGAAATAATTTGTCGGCGTTTTTGCGAAAAACCTTCTCTGACTTATCTTTTAATCCTGCTTTTTTATACTCATAAAATGCCACCCATACACCTCGTAATTCCTCTGTTACAGGAGCCGGAGTAAAAACGGGCTCCGGGGTCTTGGTTACTGCCGGAGTAGGGCTTTCGCTGGCCACAGGGGATGCAGATGGCGTCGGCACAAAGGTTTCAACCCCTCCGGTTTCCGGCTGTAACGTAGGCGCCGGTGTAGCCGCTTCTACCCATTTATCTTCCTGAATCATCGGCATCATAGCTGCCGAAACTGCCACAATCAAAAGAAGAACCATCCATTTTTTTATCTGTTTCACGTCATGTCACTCCATTCCACTAATAGTCTTTTAATTTCCGAATATAAGCAAAGGTTTCCTTTTCCCCCTTTTCTTTTAACATCGTCAAAAGAGATTCAATTAATTCTGAGGTTTCCGGATGAATCATCCGGCAATATTTCCCTTTTTCAAAATAAGCCAATGGCATATCCTGGGTATATCCTTTCCCATAATATATCTTACTGGCCGCCACCCGGTCACAGAACATCTCTTTTACATAACGAATGGGCATTTTAACCGGTTCTTTAAAACGTGTCTTTGGATTGTAATCCTGCCAATATTCAAAATGATGTTTATTCCGTCCCTGATGATGCATCCAGGCAATGGAATAGCCATTGACTTCTCTCTCTTCTGCATTGGGACTTCGTGTTCCCTGATAATATCTTGCTCCCGGTATAAATTCTGTCGGACTGTACTTGGATAAATCATGTCGCAATCCTTGCCAGAAAATACCTGCATGATAACAATTACGTATTACCTGATGGCGGTGTTTTGTAATTGTGCAAAAATGTTTCCATATATTCATCTTTCTCACCATTTTTCCTTTTTATTATCATTTCTATGATACCAAAGAACTTTTTTTTTGGCAATAGAAAGAAGAAGAAAAATCTTTCCATAAAAAGAAGCTACAAACCAACATAATGCTCTTGCTTCTGTTGATTTATAGCCTCTTCTATTTTTTGTATCTTGTAACCACTATATCATGTCACCAAGATATTCCTATCTGTATTTATTCTCCCGGAGTATCATTCACATCCTGGGTAATTTTGAAAGACCTATAAGAATCGATATCGCCGTCTCCTACAAAATAGGTCTGACCAGCTGTCAATTCTACACTTTCATATCCTAAATTATTTCCGTTTGCATCATAGAAACTTACGGAACTATTACTATTATTGATGGTATACTTTCCTGTCGCTTTCGGTACGAATTTGAATGCACTATAGGTGTCATTTTCATATCCGGATACATAGGTTTTCTGCAGGTAGTATGAAGAGCCATCTGCAGATGCCTGATATGTAGTATCCTTTGCAGCGGCATAAGTACAAGAATACGTATCTGATGCATTCTGGCTTACTACAGTCTCTGTTACCATTGTCTGTACAGGAGCATTTGCCACGTTGGCAGTTGCCGTAAATTTCTTCACGGTTTTGGTTTCTGTATAAGTCACAGTTCCACCATTGAACCAGTCATAGGTACCAGTGCGTGTTGTGTCACCATAATAACTTGTTTCACCGGATTCCAATGCATAATTTCCGGCTTTCAAATAGATATTGGCACCATATCCCAGTCTCTCGTGATTGGAGTACCATGTCACATCACTCAAAGAAATGTTTTTGTCATTTGTCACCAATGCAACTTTATAAAGTGGCAATGTGATGTCAAATCCGGATTTAGATACGCTTAAATCTTGTTTGTAAAGATAATTTACAGCTTTTGCATTATCAGAATAATCACTATCGTCATTGTAGCTTGCTTCGATATCATAAGTACCCGCAGAAACGGTTGCAGAATAAGCACCATCTTTGTCTGTAGTAGTACTTGTGTATGTCATATAACGATCGGCGCGATTCTTATTGTCATATGAAATTTCAGCATTTGGAATGGCATTTCCAGCTGCATCTTTTACCATACCTACAATAGATACACCTTGTGCTACATGGATAACAACCGGAATATCACATGCCAATGCGGCATTATTCCTATCCACCACATGAAGGGTAACGGTATAGTTACCAGCTGCTACAAGGCGCGCACTGATTTCTCCATCATCGGAAGAACCATCGGATTCCACATCTGTAAATTTAGCTGCAGCACCGGTATCCCCAACGATAGTATATCGATAACTACCGCTTCCACCAACAACCGTTGGTTCTACATATACATTGTTACCCTCTGAAGTAGTAGCCAATGTGTAAACCGGATTTGCTGCACCAACAATCTTGTCCTTCGCTCCAACCAGGAAAGTGATGGTTTTTGTCATGGTATTACCCATCTCATCTTTTGCTGTCATGGTAGCAACTGTAGTTCCAGATGCAGAAGGAGTTCCTTTGACATAAATGGAATTTCCTTTTACTTCATATGTAAGTCCGGCTGGAAGTCCGGTCAATGTATAAGAAGAATATCCATCTTCATAGAAGCCAAAGGACTTTGTATCATATTCATTTACTTCCCAGGTAGAAATGGCATCTGCAGTATATGCACACAAAGGCTCAGAATATTTTTTCTCCATAGATTTTACGGAACCAGGAAGAACCGGAATTGTAACTTTTACATAAGTATTGGTACTAATGCGATTGTCGCTGTTTACAACAATGGTATAATTTTTGTTATCCGCTGTTGTCATACTGTCAATCTTCAACTGACGATTGTAAGCACCATCAACATTTGCCTTATTACTTACCTGAACATTTCCTGCGCTCAATGCCATAGCACGGTCCAAAGAGAACGTGATGGTCTGTGCATTCTGGACATCCATTGCTACAAGATTGATATTATTTTTTACAGTCACTTTGCAAGTTGCTTTTTTACCGGAACCATCGGCAGCTTTTGCTGTAATTGTGGTTGTACCGGCAGCTTTTGCAGTCACTTTACCCTTGGAAGAAACAACGGCAACTTTTTTATTGGAAGATGTCCAGTCAATCTTTGTGCTGGTATTCTTCGTAGGAGTTGCTTTTGCTTTCAACTGCTTTGTCTCTCCGATGGAAAGGCTTGCACGCTTTACATTTAATGTCACTTTTTTGATGGCTGCTTTCTTTACAACCACACGAATGCTTGCTTTTTTATTTTTTGCTTTTTTGGAAATTACCGTAATTTTAGTTTTTCCCGGTTTTACACCTTTTACAACACCTTTGCTATTTACGGATGCAATCTTACTATTTGCTGATTTGTAAGATACTTTTTTGTTGGCACTCTTATTGGGAGATACCGTAACCTGACTGGACAGTTTCACTTTCTTTCCTTTGGCAATATAAGCCACTTTGCCGGATGGAGAAGTAACTGTCACTTTTTTTACTTTAACTTTAGCTGCAGATGCTTCTGGAGCAGCGACGGCTGTCATGCCCAAAACCATTGCTAAAGATAAAGTGCCTGTCAAAGCCTTTTTCACGAACTTTCTCATATTGAAGTTCCCCCTTATCTTTTATTCTGTGGTTACCCACACCGAAAAGTATAACATCTTTTGACTGGCTTTGCAACCTACATATTATACATAAATACAATTTGGTTTCGAATTTCTTCTGCCTTTTCTTCGGATACCAGTTTGCGAATGAGCTGGAAACCAAATTCCATGGAAGTACCAAGCCCCCGGCTTGTAATTACATTTCCGTCTACCACCACCGGTTCCTCCACTACTTCTGCACCGATTAATTTATCTTCAAATCCTGGATAACAGGTCGCCCTTTTTCCTTCCAAAATTCCACATTTTCCAAGAACCGACGGGGCTGCACAGATAGCTGCTACAATCTTCCCATCCCGATTCATTTGTTTTAATGCCCCGGTCACTGCCACATCCACTCCGAGATTCATGGTTCCCGGCATTCCCCCCGGAATGATAATGGCATCTTCTTCTTTTAATTGAATATGGGATAATTTGGTATCCATGACAACGGAGATACCATGGGATCCGGTCACTGTCATTTCATCATTGATGGAAACCAGTCGAATGTCTACACCGGCACGTTTCAATAAATCCACCGTCATCAAGGCTTCCACTTCTTCATATCCGTTTGCAAATAACATGACTGCTTTTTTCATCTTCTTTTCCTCCTGAAATCTATATTTTCTTTATTTTATTTACAATTTCTTCTTCTATCTCCTCTGCCAAAAAAGTCTTCGGTATGGGAGCAAAAAAATGACCTTCGGATATCTTTTCGAATGGCCTGTCAAGTTTTGGAAAAACCAATTCATAGGCATGTAAAAGCTGCCATGGCACCCCGGGATAACCACCTCCATATTTGGTATCCCCCAGGATAGGATGTCCCAGACTGCTCAAATGACTTCGAATCTGATGTGGCTTTCCTGTCATCAAATGAACTCTTAAAAGGGTCATTTTTTTGGCTGTCACAAGGGGTTCATAGCCCGTTTTTATAAAAGAACTCCCCTTTTTTTCTTCTTGAAATATCTTCACGGTATTGGTTTTCGAATCTTTCAAAAGATAGCCTTCCACCACCTTGGATTCTGTCATCCTTCCTTTCACAATGGCTAGATAATATTTTTCAATTTCCCGCCTCCGGAATAATTCTGACATTTTCTGCAGGGCCGCAAGGGTTTTTCCCGCCACAACAATCCCACTTGTATTGCGGTCCAGACGATTACAAATTCCCGGGGAAAATCCCGGCTCACATCCCACATATTGCTGTAGTAGCTCTACGAGACTTTCGTCCTCCGGCCGCGCTTTTTGTGAAAGCAGCCCCGCCGGTTTATTGATAAGAAGAATCTGTTCATCTTCGTAGATAATGGGAAAAGCCGCTTTGGCAACTTTTGCTGCTTTCATTGTTTTCTCTCTCCGGATTGTTTCCCCACAAAATTTTTCAAGGGTTTCCTCGGAAAAAAACAAAGTAATCACATCTCCCAGTTCCAGTTTTTCATTGCCCAGGGCCTTTTTCCCATTTAATGTTATATTTTTTTTTCGAAGCATTTTATACAAAAAGCTTTTGGATGCCTCACACAAATATTTTTGCAAGAACTTGTCCAAACGCTGTCCGCATTGATTGGTGGTAATCTCTATCTGCCGCACGTATCCTTCCCTTTCTTCTTATACTGCTATCACAAGCAAATCATGTACTACCTTTTCCTGCACGGAATCCTTTTCCGTTGTAGTGGGATTTCCCTGCTTTTTTAACCTATCATAGAAGGCTTTTTCGCTATCCAGAAGATGGACCTGATATCCCCGGGAAGAAGCAGAAATTGTCTCCTTGAGATAGGTCTTGACATAATCATCCTCCATCTTTTTGTTTCCTTTGATTCCATATACATTTTTATTCATAACAATCACAAAATCAAGTGCCATTACTTTTTCCGTGGACGTAAATACATAATCTGTCAAAAGGTCTGCCCCTTCCGGTAAAGCTCCTTTCATACGGTCAAACTGCTCTTTTCCCACAGAATGTCTGGGCATCATAAGTACCAAGGCAATTACCCGCTTGGCCGCCGGCAATACCATTAAGATTCCCAGAACCGTAAATAGATTGGCACGGGTTTTATGCACAAGCAAACCAACGAAAAATAATCCGATACCGATTGCCACAAAAAGAAGCAGCATCCCAAATTGAAATTTCTTCTGTTTTCTGATATAACCAAACTGACCTTTGGTTCCTTTCCATCGTTCCATCCTGCATCCATCCTTTTCTAATCCTTGTCTATTGTTCCAGCCATTTTAATATATAATACGGATTGATACTTATCTCTTTTCCGCCTATATCTACATAAATTCCAAAGTGCAAATGCACATCAAATTTGCCTTTTGTTCCTTCTTCTCCATATCCGGTATTTCCAAGATAGCCCAGTAAATCCCCGGCTTTTACCACATCTCCCACAGCCAGCCCCTGCCGGTATGAATCCAGATGTGCATAATACAAATAAGCACCATGGGTACTCCGTATCCCGAGGCGATAACCACCAAGTTCCAGCCATCCCATTTTCTCCACAATTCCATCGCAAACGCTCACCGCAGGAAAATATCCGGGTTCATTATTGGACGTCATTAAATCCACCCCTTCATGCCTGCGATTTCCGCCATAATTCCTTACCATATTCCATGAATTTTCATAGGAAACCGTCTCTCCATTTATCCCATCATAACCCACGGGGAAACAACTCAAATCACTGAGCACGGTAGCATAAGCATCCTCCCAGCCGGACAAAATATCCGGATTCAGTTGCCAGGTAAAAAAGCATGGCACCCTTTGATACTTTTTGCTTTGTATCGAATAAATCTGCTGAAGAGCCAGTTTTCGATAATTGGTATTTTCTTCCTCCACCGGCAGTTCAAATGCCCGAAAAGATTCCATAGCTTCTTCAATTGGTACCGCATCTGCCGCCATCACTCCCGTCAATACCCATCTTGTTTCCATGGGAATCAGGAGAACACAGAGAGCCAGGACAAACCATGTCCTTCCCTTTTTTCTTTTTCTTTCCCGCCTCATTACACACCTGCTTTTCCAGCCATTATCAGGCCTCCCTATCAATAAGCCTCTATATCTACAACCTGCGCCGAATTAACATGGCAGGAAAGAACATCATCCGCAAAAGAAATAAATTTTTCCATACCATCGCTAACATAATAATCATATGTGGGTTCCTCTTCCTCTATGCCTAATGTATTGAGCAGATTGTTTTCTGCCAGAAGTAGTTT
This sequence comes from Eubacterium sp., assembly GCA_022769325.1. Taxonomy (GTDB): domain Bacteria; phylum Bacillota; class Clostridia; order Lachnospirales; family Lachnospiraceae; genus Eubacterium_F. Next base: position 43,861 of record JALEKC010000140.1, read on the forward strand.
GAGAGATTTGGCCGTCTCATAAGCCGGATTTACCAATTTGACATTTTCACCGATTTCACGGCCTATGGTCCGTTTCAAAAGAGGATAATGGGTACATCCTAAAATCAGGGAATCAATATCATATTCTTTGAATTCATGCAGATATCTTCCCGCAATATCCTCTGTCACCCGGTCTTCCCACAATCCCTCCTCCACAAGAGGAACAAATAGAGGGCATGCCTTACTGACCACCGTGATTTCGGGATTGATCTTATGAAGATATTTACTATAGACTCCACTTTTTATCGTGCTTTCTGTACCAATGATACCAATGTTATTGGTCCTTGTGGTATTGGCTGCCATAATAGCTCCGGGTTCTACCACACCAATAATGGGAATATCCAAATCCGCCCGGATTTCATCCAAGGCAAGAGCACTGGCTGTATTGCAGGCAACCACAATGGCCTTCACCTGCTTGGTCTGCAAAAAGCGGACAATCTGTTTACTATATTTGCATACTGTTTTCTGAGATTTGCTTCCATAGGGAACTCTCGCCGTATCTCCAAAATATACCAGACTCTCTGCCGGAAGCTGGCGCATAATCTCCTTTACAACCGTCAGCCCCCCTACTCCCGAATCAAAAACACCAATTGGTGCATTCATATTTATCCATCCTCCAATCCAAGGCAAGAAATTCGATTTCACACATAACATTTTGTGCAAGCACAATGGTCCTTGTCGGATTTGTGCTACAAAAAGGCCATGAAGGATTACTCCTTCCATGACCTCTTTATTATATTCTTTTTCTATTTTTGTTGCAACCTATTTTTCGGATTTCTTTTGTGTCTCCAGCTCCGGCACCAAATCCTTCTTTCGATTTAATATCGCATAGATACAAGGTACCACAAACAGCGTCAAAAGTGTACCATAAATCAATCCACCGATGGTTACGATTGCCATAGGACGAATCATATCCGAACCACTGTCGGAACTGACAATCATTGGTATCAATCCAAGAATCGTAGTCAGAGCCGTCATCATAATAGGACGAAGTCTTGTCTTTCCGGCTTCCACGATTGCCTCATATTTGGTAATTCCCTGTTGACGCAACTGGTTGATGTAATCTACCAGCACGATACCATTGTTTACAATGATACCGGAAAGCATGACAAATCCAATCAATGCAATGACACTTACTTCACTGCCGGAAATCCAGAGTCCCATAAATCCGCCGGTAAAGGCAAGAGGAATCGTAAATAGGATGATAAATGGTGACAGCAGGGACTGAAATTGTGCTACCATAATCAAATACATAAAGATTACGCCCACAATAAACATCAATGCCACCTGATTTATGGATTCATTGATTGTCTCATCTTCTCCGGTAAATTCCAATTCATAGCCGGAAGGAAGTTTGTAATCATCCAGAACTTTATGAACTTCCGTACTTACAAGACCTACATTGTAATCATCTCCCAACGTAAGGGACACGGTCATAAATCTCGTCTGACTGATCCGATTGATGGAAGATGGTGTGTCTGCCATACTAAAGTCTGCAATCTTGGACAGTTTTACCTTCTTGGTCTTTTGCGTCTGGGAATCGGTATACTCAATCGACATTTTTTCAAGGTCGCTCCGGTTCAGTTTTTCATCTTTTTCATCACTTACAAAAACATCCAGATCTTCGGTATCCGTAGACAATGTTGTCACCGATGACGCATCCTTGATACGGGCATTGATTTGCTGGAATACTTGCGCCACGGTAAGCGAATATTCCATGGCTTTGTCTTTTTTCACCGTGATACGCAATTCCTGACTGGCATCTTCCATTCCATTGGTAACTTCCGTAATTCCCTCGACACCTTCCACCTTTTTCATAATCTCTTCGGAAATCTGCTGCAATTTATCCAAATCTTTTCCTTTGATACGCATGGTGATTCCGGCACCAAACATAGAACTCATATCCATTGCCGAAGCCTCGATGGATACATCGCAAGGGATATCCTTCACTTTTTCTTCCATGTCTTTTTTGATATCCTTGTTGGAACGCTTATTCTCTTCCTTCAAAAGAATATAAACGGATATATTGTCAGAGCCTCCGGACATGGAAGACATCATTCCGCCGCCACCGGACATGGCACCTACAGTCTCCACTCCATCCACTTTCATAAACTGCTCCATGATTTTATTGGAATTATCATACAATTCCTGCTGACTCATGGTATCATTATCCTCTGGAATGGAAATGGTAGCCGTCATCTGTGTGCTTCGCATCTCCGGCATAAAAGCTGTTCCCTTCGCTACCGAGAGTACCGCAAATAGTACCAGCAATGCCAGGGCACCAAGCAATACAAAGATTTTCTTATGAAGCAGTATCCGCAACACTTTTCCATATATATTTTGAATTATTACAATGATTTTGTTTGGTTTGGATTTTGCTCTGCGAAGCAATCCCTGGGACATGGCTGGCACCAGTGTCAAAGCCACTACCAGACTGGCCAGCAGGGAATATGCCAGCGTAAGCGCCAAATCCGTAAACAATTGTCTTGTAATTCCTTCCGTAAATACAATTGGCGCAAAGACGCATATGGTTGTTAGGGTGGATGCCAAAATAGCTCCTCCAACCTGCTTTGCTCCCTCAATAGAGGCTTCTTTGATACCATATCCCTCTTCATTGCGGAGTCGGAATATATTTTCAATGACAACTACGGAGTTATCCACCAGCATACCAACTCCCAGCGCAAGACCGGAAAGAGAAATTACATTTAAGGTTACTCCGCTAAAATACATCAATACCACTGCGGCCACCACACTCAACGGTATGGAACAGGCCACAATCAACGTTGGTTTCCAATCTTTTAAGAACAAAAGCAAAATGAGGATAGAGAACAACGCACCAAATATGAGATTATTTACCACGGAATCTACCACCAGGTCGATATAAAGTCCCTGGTTCATAAGAATGGTAGTATGTAATCCCTCATTGTCCTGTTCCAATTTTTCCAGACGGTCTGCCAGACGATTGGTCACATCACCGGTAGAATATCCTGTGGCTTTTTCCATGACAACAGCCACTGCCGGATTTCCATTGACCATGGTATAAACATCCTCTGAATTATCTGTCACTGCAATATCTGCCACATCGGAAAGGCGAATGGGGTCCAAATCATCCAGTCCCATATCACAAATCACAAGATTTTCAATATCTTCCTGGCTCTCAACTTTCTCACCAACTTTCACCAGATAGGAAACATCCTTATCGGTGATATAACCTGCCGGCATATCAAAGTTTTCCGCCTTCAAAATATTTTCTACCATTGACTTGGTAATAATCTTTTTGAGATTGGAACCATCTTTTGTGGTCTTTTTATTGTCCTTTAACTGTTTTTCCGCTTCATCTAATTTACTTTCTCCGTCATTCACCTGTACTTCTGCCACACTCAATTTAATAGCTGCCAGAACTTTTTGTTTATTAATCTCATTTTTTGCCTCTTCTACGGAGATTTGACCTTTTTCTAATTTATCTTTTGCCTCCAGCAATTTTTCTTTGCCTTCGGCCACTTTTTTCTTACCACTGGTCAGCTGTTTTTTGCTTGTTGCCAATTTCTTTTCCTGGGTATTGATGGTTTGCATCCCTTCCTGGGCTTTCGTCAATCCAGCTTCCACCTCTGCCACCTTACCCGGCAGATCCTCTTGGGAAATTCCCTGCTCTGTCAATTTTTGCTGCATCACATTTAATTGTGAATTCACTGCATCCAACTGACCTTTCAGTTCTGCATTTTCTCCCACTGCTGCCAACTGGGTCTCCAATGCCTGTTTCTGCTGCGTCAATGCAGTCAGACTAGCCTGTAACTGCGTCAAAGATGTTTTTGTCGATGTCAAAGTCTTAATGGTAGCTTCCAGACTTGCTTTTTGTGTACTAAGCTGAGCCTGGCCGGATTTCAATTCTTTCTCTGCCTTCGCCAATTCCTTTTCCTTTGACTCAATAGTTTTTAAATTCGTATTGATAGTTTCCAGGGTTTTTTTCATCTTCTCCGAGGATTTATCTAATTTTGCCTCCCCCTTGGCAAGCTGATCCGCTGTCTGATTTTGCTTATCCGTCAGCGTCTCTTTTCCATCCTGGATTTTGTCTTTATTTTTCTCAATTTTTTCGGAAGCATCCTGCAGTTTTCCATCAATGGCATCCTGAACCTTCTGGTTCATAGCCTTGAGTTTGTCTTCCTGAATAATAACTTCCACTTTTTTATCCACTTCACCGGAGGTCGAAACAGAAGCTACTCCTTCTACATTTTCCAGATCCGGAATAATATCATTTTTCGCTTTTTCCGTAACCTGGATACTATCCATATTATCATAGTCAAGGGAAGCAACCATAATCGGCATCATATCCGGATTCATCTTCATAATAGTAGGACTACCGATGGTATCATCCCATTGGGCCGATACCATATCCAGACTCTCCCGCATGTCAATGGTTGCGGTATTCATGTCAGTATTTTCATTAAATTCCAAGATAACCACAGACATATTGCTATTCGATACAGATGAAACTTCTTTCATATTGGTAATACTTGCCATAGCCTGTTCCACCGGTTTTGTCACAGCAGACTCTACCTCTTCCGGACTGGCTCCCGGATAAGTGGTCATAACAATGGCATAAGGAAATTCCATATCCGGCATCAAATCCGTGCTCATGTTGCTGATAGACAAAAAACCAAGAATAAGCACCAAAACAACTGCCACTAAGACAGTATATGGCTTTCTTACACTATATTTTGATAACATCGTATCCCTCCTTAAATCAATTGAACATAATTATTTAACCACGTTAAGTTTTGTCGTTTAGTTTTAGAGTATAGCACATTCTTTCTGTTTGTCAATACGATTCTTATACTTTTTGCGAAAGTGTCATAAATCATACATTTCTTCCAATAAGTCCACAATTTCCTTTGCCGATTGTCCGGCCTTTTCTGTATGATATGTTTCTTTTGCCATCCTTCGTTCTTCCCCAAAAGAATCTTTTCCTTCCGCAATTTCCCGAAAAAAACATTGCAACTGGGAAAACTCTTCCACATAATATCCCTTCACCGCTTTCTTATAATCCGGAAAAGCCAGCGTAAAGTGTTGAAAATATTCCTCCTTGTCCTGTATCGTAAGAGCAATAGGCTTATCCGTAAGCAAATAGTCAAAATAAACAGAAGAATAGTCGGTAATCAAAGCATCCGTCAGAGCCAGTAATTCATACAGTGTGCAATGGTATTTTGTCAAATAAGCATCATCTGCAATGACAATATGAGGAAGATGTTCCTCCTGAAAAACGGATAAATCCTGCACCGGATGGGGGCGAAACAAAAGCAGTATTTCCTCTTTTTCCAATTGTTTTTCCAGAGCAAGAAGCTGTTCTTTTTTCTCCACCACCGGCATTCCATAGGGATACGGACTCTGAAGTGCCTTGTCCCGGTGAGCCCGGTGCTGACGATAGGTAGGCATCCAAATGACACATTTATGATAGGAAGTTCTATCCCTTTGCCACTCGGGCAATGCATGGGGATGAACCAGCACATCATTGCGGGGATAACCCATAGAGCAAAGAATTTGTTCAGGAACCTGAATCTGTTTTTCGAAAATATCATACCAATAGGGGGACTGTACCATATATTGGTCACACTCCCCAAATTTTCTGCTATATTCCAAGTCTATTTTGATTGGCATACCATGTCCCAGATGAAAACGAATTTGTCCCTTTCTTCGTTTATTTACAAAAGAATTACAATCGAAAATATACCGACTGGTATTTAATACAAAGGCACGTTTTATCGTTTCTCTCAGTCCGGTGGGCTGGTTTTCAAAATAGGAAACGCCTTCCGGCAATTTCCAATCTGCTTTTCCGGCAAAAGTCTTCATCCAATACATTCGATATTTTTTTTGATAGCCTCTCCGTAAAAGTTCTTCATACAAGGCATAGGTATTGTCCGACATATCCGGATGGCTCTCAAAAATCATGGCTTTTTGTAAAGGCAAAAGCCGCATCAATCCAACCAAAAGCTTTTTAATCATTTTTTTCCCCTCATTTTTCTGTTTGCTGACAATTGTTTTCCTGGCGACTGGTGGTCTCATAGAAATTTGTCAATTTTTTATCGATGACTTTCTTCTCTTTTTTCTCTTTTTCTTTTTGATATTGGTACGTAGGCACCATATCTGCCACAATTTGTTTGATATTGGGCACTTCACTATAAGCCTCTTCATAGAGAATCTGCAAGCGGTCAAAGAACGCATTTTCATCAAATTTCAATGGCTTTCCGATATGAATCAGCTCATTCTCTGTCTGAGTCAGTCCTTCTTCGTCCATCAAAATTTCTTCATATAATTTTTCGCCGGGACGAAGACCGGAGTATACAATTTTGATGTCTTCATCCGGCACATACCCGGACAACTTGATTAAATTTCTTGCCAAATCATCTATTTTTACCGGTTCGCCCATGTCCAAAACAAATATTTCTCCACCTTTTGCAAAAGCTCCTGCCTGCAAAACCAAAGATACGGCTTCCGGAATTGTCATGAAATAACGGATAATACGTTTATCCGTCACCGTAACCGGACCTCCCTCTTCAATCTGTTTTTTAAACAGCGGAATCACACTTCCGTTACTCCCCAACACATTTCCAAAACGAACGGCCACAAATTCCGTGGAAGATTGACGGCTGAGTCCCTGCACAATCATTTCACAAATTCGCTTGGAAGCACCCATGATGTTGGTAGGATTCACGGCTTTATCCGTAGAAATCAGCACAAATTTTTGTGCCCCATATTTATCTGCCGCCAACGCCACTTTATAGGTACCAAAAACATTATTTTTAATAGCTTCATTGGGACTGTCTTCCATCAAAGGCACGTGTTTATGTGCCGCCGCATGATATACAATATCCGGATGAAAGGTGGCAAATACCTGGTCTACGCGACTGGTATTTCGAACCGAGCCAATCAAAACTTCCAAATGAAGATATGGATAATGTCTTCTCAGCTCCTGCTGGATATCGTAGGCATTATTTTCATAAATATCAAATATAATAAGCATCTTTGGCTGATTTGCCGCAATCTGCCGACACAATTCACTCCCGATGGAACCACCGCCACCGGTCACAAGCACCACTTTATTTTTCACATACCCGGTAATAGAATCTAAATCCGTCTTAACCGGTTCTCTGCCAAGTAAGTCCTCGATTTGAACCGGACGGATTTTTTCCACCGCTGCCTCGCCATTGACAAATTGGTATACTCCCGGCAGAATTTTCAAATCGGCTCCGGTATGCTGGCAAAGTTCCAAAATTTCTTTGACATCTTTTTTCGGTGCACTTGGCATAGCCACAATAATCTCGTTGATTTCATAATGTCTGGCGGCATCCAGAATCTTATCTCTTCCCCCGATGACCTTTATTCCATTGATAAATGTATTTTGCTTGGATTTATTGTCATCGATGACACAACAAATATGACTATCTAACTTCTTACTCATTTTCAATTCATTAATAACCATATTTCCGGCTTCTCCGCCGCCGATAACCATGGTGTTGCGCATGCCCACCCCATGAACATTTTCATTATATAAAAGGCG
>JALEKC010000150.1 GCA_022769325.1 Eubacterium sp.
CTTCTATGAGAATGGCTGACAGCGTTACCGAAATGTACACTCTTATCACAAACTGCACACTTTGCCATGAAAAGCACCTCCTTCTATAAAATCTTATGTCAAAACCTTATTTTTTGTTTCACACACAACACGACTATTTTAACAAATCTTTTACTATAATGCAAGAAAAAATTGAATTTTTTTTATTTTTTTTCTTCTTTTTCTTCTGAATCATCTTTTTTCTTGAATTTTTCTACAAATTCCGGAACCATATCCAGTAATTTTGTGATGCCATCCTGATTTTTCACATTCACAAGACGGGAGTTTCCATCCTTGATAACAAGAACTGCACTTGGCTGAATTTTTCCACCCATTCCACCACCGCCATTGTTTTTCTTGGAAGACTCATCTGAAAATGCACCGGCAGCTACACCAAAACTTACATCTACCAAAGGAAGCACAATGGTTCCATCCTCAAATCGAACCGCATCTCCGATAACGGTTTTGGTGGTAATAAAATTATCCATTCCTTTGAACAAAGACTCTACCGTGTTGTTAAAACTATTTTCACTCATTTTTTATTCCTCACTTTCCAAATCCATAATTTATCAGGCCTTTGATATCCGGGTCCAAATACCCACGTATTATCAGACGCACAAAATAGATCAAACGCACCTTTCCCTTTGCATAACCATCCGCTTTCATTTGCTTTTCTTCAAAATCCGGACAAAGTTTTAACCCTTGTATATAAGCTGCCGGAAACATACTGACAACACCAACCAGCCAGCCCGTGGTACAGGGATCCCCTGTTCCAAATACAATCTTTGCTTTCACTTGATCCGGTTTGATATAACAGAGCAAATCAAGCAATTCCTTTTTTATCCAGCGAATCCCACGTTTGTTTGCAGGATCCTTCATAAATGTAATTATACTGGAAAACTTCTCAAATGAAAAGTTTTTTTTCTGTCTTTTTTTCTTTGTTTTCTTTTTTTTCTTTGTTTTCTTTGTTTTCTCTGTATGAGTTTCTTGGGACTCCTTTGATTCCGACATAGGATTAGGTTTTACCCGTTCGTCCCTATAATCCGTGGTTACCAACACCTTTTCCGGTTCTTTTTTTCTTTTATCTCCGGTTTTATGAGGATGAAAAAAAGAACCAATCCTTCGAAAAACTTCCAAAGGAATCCCCAAAATGCGGATTATCACCTTTTCCTCCCCGATGCCCGGAGTGATAGAAAGGACACCTGACAGCCAGGAAATCCGGTATTGTACCCGAATTTTATCCGTTGTGACTGCCGTCACCCGATATCGTACCGGCACAAAGAACGCCAAGGCAAGCAACAAGAGGCAGATGGCCAATACCGCCAGTAAAAAAATTCCCATTCCTTTCAATATGGCAAACAAAACTGCCACGCCGCATCACCTTCCTTCTATCGTGAAAAATCACTTTTTACAAATGTATCCCGAGGGCTCCATGTTTCCGATGCCGTATATGCTTCACACACAATTTGTTCTACAATTTTAACCGCTTCTTCATAATGCACGGTGATACCGATGACATACAACTCTTTCTGTCCATAATATTGGAAAAACAGTTGGTTGGTATTCATAATTTCGAAAAGATTTTTTTCATTTTCTGCCAATGTAATGATATAAAAACTCTTTTTCCATGGAAGATTTTGAAAAATACTTCGCTTTTCTATGATTTTTTTGCACTTTTTTTCTTGCTTACGGACCTTATCATCCATATAAAGAGATTTGTACCAAAAAATCATTTGCTCCTCCATTCTGCCGCCTCGTCCATCCATTCTCTCAATTCCAGCATGGCAGCTTTTTTCTCTGCCTCATTTTGACAGCCGAATAAATTGGTTCGAATATATGTCTCAATCTCCTGGGTATTGGAAAATTCCACCGGCAATTTTTCTAAAACCGTAGCCATTACTGCCTTTTTCAAAGGTTTTCCTAAAGTCGTCAAGAACTCAGACAATTCCGAAGTAAGTTTGTTGATTTTTTCTGCCTCAACAGAGGAATCCACAGTTTCCGTGTCTCCATAATGTTCCATGTCAATAAACAGGCTGTCCGATAACAGATTGGCGATTTTTGCAAATGCGTCAAATTCTTCTCCTATGCCAAGTTCTTCAATGATTTTTTCATGGGAGGACTTGATTTCAAAAAGGACGGCTTCCAGATAACTGGATTTTTCCACATAGGTTTCAATCTTTCCTTCCAATTTGACCAGTCCCTCTTCTTGTAAACTTCCTTTGGCAACTTCCAGAAGAATTTCCTGACAATGGATAAACAACGGAGTTTCCTCTCTTTTATGCTGATTGGCAAGGCAAAGGGCATACATACAATTGACCACTTTTTGCAATTGATAATAAAAATCTGTCACATGCAAAATATACTCCGCTGCTTTTTCCAGTTGGATGCTTTTTTGCTCATACTGTTCCTTTGTCAAAGCATCAAAATCCATTTCCCAGAGTTCTTTCAGCAAATCCACAAGTTCATCCCCGTTTTCCTGGTCCGGTACCGGTTTTTGTAGCATTGCCGCTGAGCGAATCATATAGATAAAATTATCTAAGGACGCCATATCTCCGCCGATGTAAAGACTTCCTGTATCCTGAATTTTCCCCATCAATCGTTGCTTGGTCATATGAACAGGAATCATTCCCATCAGCTGTTGCAGTCTTTCTTTTACGATACTTTGGTCTTGATTTCCAATCACAAAGGCCATCAGTTCTTTGACAAAAAGATCTTCTTCTGTCTCAAACACCTCGGTTTGGAAAGATTCCGGCTCCTCAAACTCAAACTTACGATGTTTCAATACATAATCATAACAAATCAATTGATCCGTATAAGAAGTATAACGCTCCATCACTTCCGTGATGTCCTTTCGAATCTGCTCCAATTGTGGAATACACTGTGTCATTTTCTCCGGATCTTCGTCATAAATCTGTGGAATCATCTGACGTACCCGGTCATATTTTTCTTCCTCCTGAGGAGACAAATCCAGCCCCTCCTGACAGGTTTCCGCCAGCATATATGCTGAAAATACAAGTTCAATAGAAGCATAATTCAAATACGTATCTGCCAGATAATTGGCGTAGATTGGAAGGTTTTTACGGGGTGCAATTCCCCTATCCAAATCTTTTATTATTTTTCGAATCTGATTCATCATTCTCTCCTGCCTTTTTCTATTTCATAGGATTTTCGTTTATAATACCAACACCCATCCTGTCAGCCACTTCAATCCATTTTCCACATATTCCAGACTTACCGGCTGTCCGGACAACACCGGATAAAACAGCAGGAACAAAGCCACTGCCGCCACCACATAAGCATAAGCAAAAATACGTTTCTTTTTATTGTCGCCGATAAAGCAATACAGACTATATCCCACCATCAATGCCACAAACGGAACGCTTGGGAAATAGTGATAAGCAAAGGTACATCTTGGCACCAGTATCCATGGGATGTACTGTACTAAATAGGAAAATACCAAAAAGATTGCCACTTTATCCACTTTCTTAATGCATCGATAAATCATATAAATAAAGGCAAAGATTCCTGCCCACCACACAAGAGGGTTACCAAAGGCACTGATTCCTTCGTGAAGTCCATTGGCAAGAGTATTGCTATAATAAAATACCGGACGAATCATAGTTGGCCACTCATACCAGGTGGAAGAATATGGATGGGTCGCTTCCAGCTGGGAATGATACCGATACATGGATTTTTGATTTTCAATCATTTGTGCCCACAATCCATTGTCGGTTCCATCACTAAATGGAACATAGGACAAAAGATAAATCAATCCCGGAATCACAATAAAGAATATGACACAGGCCCCAATGGTTTTGATAAAATTACTCTGGAACACTTCCATCACATGTTTGTGGGAAATTCCCTCCGTACTTCCTCCAGGGTTGTTGCAGGCTTTTCGATATTCCATATAACGATAGCCCATAATAGCCGCAAAGAATACGGCAAGTCCTGCTGCCGCATAGACCGCGGTCCATTTGCTGGCACATCCCAGTCCCATCATCAAGCCACTGAGTCCAAGCGGAATCAAAGTCTTCTTAAATTCTGTGTCATAAAAACTTGTCTGGGCATAGCGCAGCATGAAATAAAACATTGCCATGATAAAGAACGTTCCATATACATCAATGGTGGCAATTCTTGTCTGGGTAAAGTGCATAAAATCAAAGGCAAATAATGCCGTAACCACACCTGCCACCCAGGTTTGATGGAACAATCTCTTTCCAAAGAGATACATAAACGGAAGCATTCCGATTCCAAAAAGCGTACCGATAATTCTCCATCCAAAAGGATTCATGCCAAAAATACGAACTCCCAGAGAAATAAAGAATTTACCCAATGGTGGATGTGTATTTTCATAATTATACAATCCATGAATCATTTCATAAGCAGTACGGGCATGATATATTTCATCAAAGTAAGTACCACTGCGGAATGTATGGGCCTCATCATACTTGTCCTGTTCATCAAAAAGTTCCGGATACTGATCCTTATTTGCCGGAACCACCACATTGCCGGCGGCATCCTTGAAAAGCATTTCCTTGATTGTTACCAGATCTTCTGCTGTGGTGAAACGGATATAACGAGCCGTTGCCTGGAAATCCTTTTTCTCTTCTTCCGAATTTCCATCTGCCATAAGTTTTACGTTATTCCATTTGAACACATCCGAAATTTTTGCCGTACCACCATTGACATAATTGGTACCATCCGTAGAAAGCTCCATATACAAACTGCGGTTTTCATAACTGCCGGAAAAGATTTCCAATTCTTTTAACTCTTTTGTCTCTCCAAAATCCAACACAATTTGCTGTCCTGCCTGGGTTCCTTCCCAGCCGTTTTCCGGTGCACTGGCATTTCCCAAATCGCGCAGGGCAAAGATTCCATATACCAACATAATAGAAAATAGAATGATAAAATCTGTTCTTGTCATTTTTTCCATAACAACCGTTGGAATTATTTTAAAATCAAAGCGTTTTTCCGGTTGTTTTTGCTGTGGTTGATATTTCTTTTTCCGACTCTTTCCACCCATATCCACATTGGCCTCCTGTACAATTTCCGCCTTTTTGAAAATAATATAGAGGAGGTAGCCAAATAAAAACAAAGTCAAAACCGCGATGGCACCGATGATATAACCCGTTGGGCCAGTGGTATTCAGTTCCACGGCTGTATAATAGACATGAGCCGTATTGAGAAATACAACCAGTGTATAACCGATAAATGCATAAAACAATTCTTTGCATGGGCGAAGAATAAATGCTGCCAACAGCAAAGCAACTGCAGGGAACAAATATCTCTCATGCATGCGAACAGAGAAACAGAACATCACACTGATAACTACAGCCATACTGAGAAAATATTTAGACTTATCCTTTTTCATTTTGAAAAATACAATAGCACTCAGAACCACTGCTACAACAATAGCAATGTTTCCCCAGGTCTGTGCCGGAATAAATAAGAATTTTTCCGTCTGGGCATGCCAGTTTTTTCCTATAATCGCCCAGAAGTTATACGCATTTACGGTACAATATTCAAACATGCCAAGGGTCCCGGTATATTTTTCCAGGGATTTTTCCAATCCGAAAGGAAGAGCTACCAGCACCATAGCAACCAAAGAAGCAATTCCACCCAAAAGGTCACGAATTACTTTTTGTTTATTACAATCTTTCAAAAATACCTGTTCAATAATGGAATAAATGATAATCGGAGCAAACATAACCATCTGTGGTTTCAAAAGAACACCGGCACAGAAGGAAAAGTAAGCCAGAATCCGTTTTTCTTCCATAAAGAGATAACATGTCAAAAGAACCATACAGCACAAAACACCGTCTACCTGACCCCAGACCGAACTGTCAATAACCACTGCCGGATTCAAGGCATACAACGCAGACAGCATCAAAGACATTCCCTCTGAAAATCTCTTTTTCGCCATGATATAAATCAAATAAGCTGCTGCCAAATCAAAAAGCATCGGGAACAATTTAATCATAAACAGTCCCGTGGTAGAATTGATATCAATGTCAAACAAATGACGAAGTGCACCAACCAGCCATAAAATAAGCATATATCCCGGTGGATAATCCGCTACATCTCCCTCGTAAAAGTGAGAAATACCTCCGGTAAATACTGTTTCAGACCATGCGCGAAAACATGAAATATCCACACTGTAGCCTTCATTTCTTACTGCCAAAATCGTTTTGATGATAAATGCTGCCACCAAAAGGATTATAATATTAACCTTTTGCGGTGCCATGGACTGCTTGGCAATCAGACGGCTGCCATCTACCTCTCCCCGAAACCACATCCGGTAAAGTGCATAAAATGCAATTACGGTTACCACTGCAATGGTTATAATATCTTGATACATATTTTTACATCCTTTCCCCGTTTCCTTATTTGTATTCTGTGATGTCTATTATATCATGAACGCCTTACATGTTCATGGGTAAATAAATGATCCGAACAGTATTCATAATTGCCTTCGCATTTTGAACAATATCGAAATTCCAATTCCGGAGAATCCAATTCTGTCCGTCCGCAAATAGCACACTTATGTCTCGGCTGTCCTTCTCTGGCCGCTGTATTTTTGTAAATCACACGCCGTTTTTTAGCCTGGCGCATCCTCACTCCCAGATGCGGTTCTCTGGCAATGATATAAAAAATCACAAAGTCCAACAATGCTGCCACAATCAAAAACATCCGCATATAATACCGGTAATCTCCCGTATTGATATATTGGATAATCTCTACTACATTCATAACCAGATAAATGTAGCCCAGCCATTTTGCCTTTATGGGTATCAAAAAATACAGGCGAAATACCGTATCCGGGAACAAAAAGGCAAAGGTTAAAAACATGGACAGATTCAGATTGCTAAGGTCAATCTGATTGGCCAGTCCAAAACCGATTTGCGGAGCATAGGCAGCACCATTTGCCTGATATAGAATAAAATAATAAACAAATGTTGCCACAACAATCAGAAGTATTCCCGTAAAATAAAAGGCATTGAAACGAAATCTTCCCCATATCTGCTCCAGCAGATTTCCAATCCAATAGTAAACATATAGCATCAATGCAAAAAACAAAGCATCTATCAGTCCGACACCGCTTCCCAGTGTCACATAGGGATAAAACAAGAAGGTAACGATCCGCCATACCTGCCCGTGTAAAATAGCATATACATTCAGACTGAGATAGGTTTCATAAAGTCCCGGTGCAACCAAGCCAATCAGAGTACCGATGACACTCACAATGACTACATAACGCATTAAACCGGGAATCGCATAGCGACCCATTTTTTTTTCTACTTTCTCAAACCATTTCATAAATTTGATTAACCTCACTTTTAAAATAAGTTTTTCTTTTTAAAGAAAAATACAATAAATACTGTGACAATCAAGGTGATTGCAGTAATAATGTAAAACCCATAAGGGTTGTCCCCCAACGGAATATGACTGAAATTCATTCCATAAAAACTGGCAATCATAGTCGGAATGGATAAGACAATCGTAACCGTTGACAAAAATTTCATGACCACGTTTAAATTGTTGGAAATAACAGAAGCAAAGGCATCCATGGTTCCACTCAAAATATCACTATAGATTTTTGCCATCTCAATGGCCTGTTTATTTTCTACGATAACATCTTCCAGCAAATCTTCATCTTCCGGATATTTCTTGATTTTTTCTGTGCGGAGCAATTTTTCCAGCACCGTTTCATTGGACCGGAGAGAGGTGGTAAAATATACCAGACTTTTTTCCAGTTCCAACAATTCAATCAATTCTTTGTTTCTCTGGGAAATATGCAATTTTTCTTCTATCTGCTCACTCTTCCGATCGATGATGCGAAGATAACGAAGATAGGAAGTCGCATTCCGATACAAAATCTGAAATACGAAGCGGGTTTTTTTAAAGGTATAAAACTCCCGCTCACGATTATTCATAAAGGCTTTCAAAACCGGTGTCTCTTCCAGACATACCGTCACAATAATTTTTTCTGTCGTATAAATACCAAGAGGAATTGTCACATACCGGTCTTTTTCATCCAGGGAAGGGATGTCCACCAAAATAACAACATAATCATTTTCAATCTCCACACGGGAGCGCTCTTCATCATCCAAAGGGGCACGCAAATCGTTTATCTCAATTCCCGTGGTGGACGAAACCGTCTCTAATTCTTCCAATGTCGGTTTGGTCAGCGCAACCCAGCATCCTTCAGTCACTTGTTCTAATTCCTGCAACCCGTCTTCCACTGTATTAAAAATTTGAAGCATGCTTTTTTCCTCCTATTCTTTGTACTATAAAAACATAGATATTAGTATTATACTTTTTCCCCCTTTCTTTGTCAAACTGAATTTACCTTTTGTTTGTGGTACGTGGCGGTATGGGCACTGAAATGTTCAGTGTCGCATACCGACCTACCAAGCCGTGCTCTGTAACTCTTTTTCTTGTCTTATTTTGCAACATAGATAATCTGATCTTCCTGCAATGCCACCTGATCCAGATTATTTAATCGAACAAATTCTTCCCAGGTGGTTTCATGTGCCATCAAAACTTCCCCCAGGCTTTGTTTGCCATCCGTTATATATACTTTCTTTTCCATTTCTTGGGGGGATTCTTTTGTTGTGCCAGAATACTGGGACTCCTCTGATGACTCCATCTCTTTTTCGGATTCCGTCATTTGAGACTCCTTAGATTCCTGGGACTGCATCTCGCCCCTCTCTATTTCTCTCTCCATTTCTCTCTGCATTTCCTGCTGTACAGGCTCTGTCATTTCCCCGGTTTCTTCCTCTCTCACTGCCGTTACCGGCATCGGTTCATCCTTGGGAATGGGCATACAAATCATCCCCTGATGTGGCCGGACCATGGGAATGCAAATTTCCTGTCCCACCTGAAGATTGTACACATCCACATAGGGATTGGCCCTCAGCAACATTGCCATGGGAATCCGGTAATACCTGCTCAATTGATACAAGGTATCTCCCGGTTTAATCACATGTACCATTCCATTACAATATTTTCGATTCATACTAGTTCCTCAATTCTCTTCTTTTCCCTACTAGTATATTCATTTTGAAACGATAAGTTCCCATCGAATTTTGTTTACAAAACACTTTTTTTGTCGTATACTATAACACAAAGTGCATTTTTTTTAAAATGCATTTAATAAGTAGTAAATCCCTTTCATAAAGATAGAATTAATACACGTTTCACATAATGGAGGTAAACATGAACAGAGTAGGAATCGATATTGGCTCAACAACAGTCAAAATTGCTATTATAAATGAAGAAAACGAAATTCTGTTTTCTGCCTATGAGCGACATTATGCAAATATACAGGAAACTCTTCGTGGCATCATTGAAAAAGCCTACGAACAATTGGGGAATCAAGACATCTCACCGATGATTACAGGTTCCGGCGGATTGACCATCTCACAGCATCTGGATATTCCTTTTGTCCAGGAAGTTGTCAGTGTGGCAACTGCCTTAAAAGACTTTGCTCCCCAGACTGATGTTGCCATTGAGCTGGGCGGTGAGGATGCAAAAATCATCTACTTTACCGGAGGAATCGAGCAGCGTATGAATGGAATTTGTGCCGGTGGAACAGGGTCTTTTATCGACCAGATGGCCACTTTGCTGAAAACCGATGCTGCCGGTCTCAATGAATATGCCAAAAGTTACCAGGCGATTTATCCTATTGCCTCCCGCTGTGGTGTATTTGCCAAAACGGATATTCAGCCTTTGATTAATGAAGGTGCTTCTAAGCCGGATTTGGCAGCTTCCATTTTCCAGGCAGTTGTCAATCAGACCATAAGCGGACTGGCTTGTGGAAAACCAATCCGTGGAAATGTTGCCTTTCTGGGAGGCCCCCTTCACTTTCTTACGGAATTGAAATCGGCTTTTATCCGCACATTGAATCTTTCCGATGAGGCAGTTATCGCCCCGGAGCATTCCCATTTGTTTGCTGCCAGTGGAGCTGCCATGAATTCCAAAGGGGAAGGAAAGACCACTTTAAAAGAATTATTGGACAAATTGAGAAATACCATTCATATGGAATTTGAAGTAACCCGTATGGAACCTTTATTTGCTTCCGAAAAAGAATATGATGAATTTACCGAACGTCACAATCATCATGCCGTAAAAAAAGGAAATCTTGCGGATTATGAGGGAAATGTATTTCTCGGCATCGATGCCGGTTCCACCACCACAAAGGTGGCTTTGGTGGGAGAAGACGGCTCCCTTTTGTATTCCTTTTATGATAATAACAATGGAAGTCCTCTTAAGACAACCATTAAAGCAATCAAAGAAATTTATGAACTTCTTCCGGACAGTGCCACTATCGTGCGGTCCTGTTCTACCGGTTACGGGGAAGCTTTAATTAAGTCTGCCCTGATGTTGGACGAGGGAGAGGTGGAAACCGTATCTCATTATTATGCCGCTTCTTTCTTTGAACCAAATGTGGACTGTATCTTAGATATTGGTGGACAAGATATGAAATGCATTAAAATCAAAAATCAGTCCGTAGACAGTGTGCAATTAAATGAAGCATGTTCCTCCGGTTGCGGTTCCTTTATCGAAACCTTTGCCCGTTCTTTAAATTATGGGGTGAAAGATTTTGCCAAATTGGCTCTATTTGCCAAGAATCCAATTGATCTTGGTTCACGTTGTACGGTATTTATGAATTCAAAAGTAAAGCAGGCACAGAAAGAAGGGGCAACGGTAGCAGATATCTCTGCCGGCCTTGCCATTTCTGTTATTAAAAATGCTCTGCTGAAAGTCATAAAATTAACGGATCCAAAAGATTTGGGAACCAATGTCGTCGTGCAGGGAGGAACTTTCTACAACGATGCCGTTCTTCGCAGTTTTGAACGAGTATCCGGCTGCCATGCCGTACGCCCGGACATTGCCGGAATCATGGGGGCTTTTGGAGCTGCCTTAATTGCCAGGGAGCATTATGAAGAAGGTTCTTCTACTACCATGCTTCCTCTGGAAGAAATCATCGGCCTTAAGTTCGAAAGTTCCATGTCCCGCTGTAAAGGCTGTACCAATCAATGTCGCCTTACCATCAACAAATTTTCCGGTGGACGTCAATTTATCTCCGGAAACCGTTGTGAACGCGGTCTCGGTGCTGCCAAAAAGAAAAAAGATGTACCAAATTTATTTGAATATAAAAATAAGCGATTGTTCGACTATTATAAACCTCTGACAGCCGACAAGGCTTACCGTGGTAAAGTAGGGATTCCGCGTGTTCTCAATATGTATGAGGATTATCCTTTTTGGTTTACTTTCTTCACAGAACTTGGTTATGAAGTTGTCCTTTCGCCGAAATCAAGTCGGAAAATTTATTCGCTGGGCATCGAATCCATCCCAAGCGAATCCGAATGCTATCCTGCCAAATTGGCTCATGGTCATGTCATGTGGTTGATTCATCAGGGACTGGAGTTCATTTTCTATCCTTGCATTCCTTATGAGCGATGCGAATTTGAAGGTGCCGGAAATCATTACAACTGTCCGATTGTCACCTCCTATGGAGAAAATATAAAAAATAATGTGGAGCAGCTTACAGACCTCCATATTAACTTCCAAAATCCATTCCTTTCTTTTGAAAGCGAAAAAATTCTAACCGATGAGTTGGTAAAAGTCATGACAAAGGAAAATGGAATTTCGGAAAATGAGATTCGCCATGCTGCTCATCTGGCTTTTGAAGAATTGGTGGCAACACGTGAAGATATTAAGAAAAAAGGGGAAGAAGTTCTTCAATGGATGAAGGAAAACAACAAACATGGAATTGTTCTGGCTGGACGCCCTTATCATATTGATCCGGAAATCAACCACGGAATACCGGAATTGATTACCTCTTATGATATTGCGGTTCTCTCGGAAGACAGTGTTTCCCACCTTGAACCCATCAATCGACCAACCATCGCCATGGACCAGTGGATGTATCATTCCCGCCTCTATGCCGCAGCTTCTTTTGTACGTACTCAGGAAAATCTGGATATGATTCAGCTAAATTCCTTTGGTTGTGGACTGGATGCTGTTACTACAGACCAGGTCAATGATATTTTGACCGGGTCCAATAAAATATGTACGGTACTTAAAATCGATGAAGTCAACAACTTAGGAGCTGCCAGAATTCGTATCCGCTCCTTGATTTCCGCTGTAAAAGACCGTGCTCGCAAAGGGGTAAAACCGGAAGTAAAAGATGCGGCTTATCATCGGGTTGTTTTTACAGAAGAAATGCGTAAAAATTATACCATTCTCGCTCCCCAGATGTCACCTATTCACTTCGATATGGTGATACCGGCCCTGGCTGCCGCCGGCTATAACATTGTACAGCTTCCTACGGGAGAAGATGAATTGGAATATGGTTTGAAATATGTCAATAATGATGCCTGCTATCCTTCTCTTCTTGTAGTTGGACAATTTATGAAAGCATTATTATCCGGCGAATATGATTTAGACCGCACCGCTATTATCATCACCCAGACCGGTGGGGGATGTCGTGCCACCAATTATATCGGATTTATTCGCCGCGCTCTGCGAAAAGCGGGGATGGAGCAGGTTCCGGTTATCTCATTAAGTGCAGGAGTGGAGAAAAATCCGGGATTTAAGATTAATTATTCTCTATTAAACGGTGCCATTCAGGCATTGGTATACGGAGACTTATTTATGCGTGTTGTTTATAAAACACGGCCTTATGAAAAAGTTCCCGGTTCGGTCAATGCCCTTCATGAAAAATGGAAAGCCATTTGCATTGAAGCCGTCAAGCATCCAAAACGCTCGGAATTTCACAAAAATATTCGTGGAATCATCCGCGATTTTGATGCCATCGAGTTGCAAGAAGATGTAAAAAAACCGAAAGTTGGTATTGTAGGAGAAATTTTAGTAAAATATCTGCCGGCAGCAAATAATTACATTGTAGAGCTTCTGGAAGCGGAAGGTGCGGAAGCCGTTTGTCCGGATATGCTTGATTTCTTTATGTATAGTGCTTACAATAATATTTTTAAAGCCGAGCATCTGGGCAAATCTTCTTCTTCGAAGCTAATTGCCAAAACTGCCATTTGGTTTATGGAACGCTACCGCAAAGTGATGCGTCAGGCTCTGAAAGAAAGCAATCGCTTTGAGCCACCGGCAAATATCTACCAATTGGCTGATTATGCTGCACCATTTGTCTCTGCCGGTAACCAAACCGGAGAGGGATGGTTCCTTACCGGGGAAATGATTGAACTAATTCACAGTGGTGTTTCCAACATCGTCTGCACACAGCCGTTTGGCTGCCTTCCAAATCACGTGGTAGGGAAAGGTGTTATCAAACAGATTCGGGCTGCTTTCCCGGATGCCAACATCGTCGCCGTGGATTACGACCCCGGTGCCAGTGAAGTAAATCAATTAAATCGAATTAAATTGATGTTGGCTACAGCTAATGAAAATTTGAAATAAATCATCGTATGAAAAAGGAGTTCCCATCTTCTCTTCTCGAGTGGATGGGAACTCCTTTTTTCATTGGGACTGTTTATTGAAACAGCCTCTTATATTGAAAGTTTAGTTCCGTATTTTTATTCTTTCACTGCTTCATTTGCAATAAAGCGATTGACTGCACTAAACAAAGCACGGATGGAAGCCCTGGTGATATTGGAACTGATTCCCACACCATGAGTAACAATTCCTCTGCTCTCATCCATTAAGTGAATATAGGCTGCAGCCTGAGCATTTGAGCCCATCTGCAGGGCATGCTCTGTATAATCCAAAACTTTGATTGGCATATCCAGTTCCGCCTGTAATGCCCGCTGTACCGCATCAATCGGACCATTGCCATAGGCCTCAATGGTCTTTTCTCTTCCTTCAAAAGTATAGGTCAAATATACTTTTGTATCAAATCCTTCTTCGGTAGCCGCATCATCTCCAAGGTCTTCCACTTTCAAGCGGCGGAAATGATAGGGTTCTTTTCGATCTATGTAGTGTGCTTTAAACTCAGTCATAATCTGGTCAGGGGCCACTTCTCCCTGCTTTTCAGAGATCTCCTGAATGACATCTGCAAATTCTTTATGCATACTCTTTGGCAGTTTGAATCCAAAATAAGTATCCATAACAAAGGCCACACCGCCTTTTCCAGACTGACTGTTGATACGGACAATAGGCTCATATTCTCTTCCCAGATCACTTGGATCAATTGGCAGATATGGCACTTCCCAATATTCGTTGCCACGCTCATTCATGGCCTGAACACCTTTATTAATGGCATCCTGATGAGAGCCGGAAAAAGCAGTAAATACCAATTTACCTGCATATGGATGACGCATATCGATATCCATTTTATTGCATCGCTCATATACATCAATAATCTCATTTACATTTTCAATCTCTAATTCCGGATTGATTCCCTGTGAAAACATATTATAAGCGATATTTAAAACGTCCACATTTCCGGTACGTTCTCCATTGCCAAACAAGGTACCTTCCACACGGTCCGCTCCGGCAAGCAGTGCCAGTTCCGCAGAAGCCACTGCCGTTCCTCGGTCATTGTGAGGATGAATGCTGAGAATCACCCGCTCTCTGTCCTTAAAATGAGTTGCCATCCACTCAATTTGATCTGCATATACATTTGGTGTATTCATTTCAACAGTGGACGGAAGATTGATGATAACTTTCTTGTCCTTGGAAGCTCCCCATTCATCCAGAACGGCCTCACAAACTTCCAATGCATAAGGAAGTTCTGTCCCTGTAAAACTTTCGGGAGAATATTCCAAAATCACTTCACCATCATAATCTTTCATATATTTCTTTACCATCTTTGTTCCGTCGATGGCAATCTGCTTGATTTCTTCCTGAGACATATGGAAAACAACATCTCTTTGAAGGGTTGAGGTGGAATTGTAAATGTGCACAATAGCCCGCTTAATCCCCTTCAATGACTCGAAGGTTTTCTCAATCAAATGTTCACGACATTGCGTCAGTACCTGAACGGTCACATCATCCGGAATCAAATTACGTTCCACTAACTGTCTCAAAAAATCGTATTCAATTTGGGACGCACTTGGAAATCCAATCTCAATCTCCTTAAATCCCAGTTTTACCAGTAAATTGAAAAATTCAATCTTTTCTTCTACAACCATCGGCTCAATCAAAGCCTGGTTTCCATCTCTCAAATCCACACTACACCAAACCGGTGCTTTTTCAATCTCTTTATTGGGCCAGGTACGCTCTTTAAAATCAATTACCGGCACCCGTTTATATCTTTTATAATTTAACATTTTTAATAACCTCTCTTTTCAAATCAAATATGTTCCAATATTTTATTTTACACCAAAATATCGGAAAGTCAAGTATTACTCTCCCGGGGTAGCAGTCGGCTCTTCCGTCGGTTTACCTACGATATCCTCCGACTGCGTAAGTAGGACTTCTACCCTCACTTTTGATTTTAGTTTGAGATTCTCCGGCAAATCAAATTTTACTTCAACCGTATGCTGTCCGGCAGACAGACCTTTGACATCAATATATGCACCCAGGGCAGTCAATGTCAATTTGCCCAAGTCATCTTCTCCACCCTGTACGGTGACACTATTTCGTTTATTTTCATTTACATAGGAAAAATTCAAATCATCCGGCAGATTTTTTACATTAATATCCGAATTTACAAAAGAGAAGGTACGCTTTCCATTCTTTTCAATGACACAGCGAATGGATACCGTTGTATACTCTTCTGTCAATTTACATCCGGTATTATATAAATATTGTGTCAAATCAATTTCCTGTTCCACATCTTTTTTGGCACCCTCCACGGAAACCGGTACTTTGATTGACTTAACTTTCTCCAAATCCGATTTCTTACCGGAAATCACAACACTGTCCGGTTTATAATCGGTCTGCACGTGACGATAACCGGAAGCCGGTG
The DNA here is from genome assembly GCA_022769325.1 of Eubacterium sp. GTDB lineage: Bacteria > Bacillota > Clostridia > Lachnospirales > Lachnospiraceae > Eubacterium_F. Next base: position 15,908 of record JALEKC010000150.1, read on the forward strand.
TCCCAGACGCTTCCACATAAAGAGGAATGGTTTTTGTAGGAACTACTTCCACCTCCACATGAATGGTGTCATTACTAAAAGTCACATTGGAAGCGTCAATGACTTCACCCTCACCATCATATAAAATCGGTGTGACATCTGCAGAAAAATTGCTGCTTTGCCCTTTCAGTTCCACCACTGCCCCGATGGAATGAATTCTCTTAATCTTGGACTTCCCACCGGATATCTCGATGATATTGGGCTGTGCTGTAATATCACCCAGAACATAGGTATCTGCCAGTTCCCCTTGGGTATCAATTTGCACACGAACCTGCTGGCTCTCCTTTTCTTCCAATGAAATACGAAGAACTTCATTATTCCAATCCAGCTCCACATTCTCTTTACTTGCTTTATTTAATTTCACCTGGATTCCGGCAGTATTGACGGTAGACAATTTACTAAGATCCGCACTTGCCGAAAAATCGTCATTGGTCAATTCCTCTACAAAACTGCGTTTTCCTTTTACAATCACATCTACCATATCTCCGTCTTCCACCTCATATACCTGGTTGAGGGACGTAATTACATTTTCATTTATAATCTGTACCGGAATATCCGTAAACTTCTTTGTAATGATAGGATCCGTTGTATTGATAATAACAAGCCAGAGGATAAATGCCACCACCAAAGAAATTACTTTTAAACCTAAATTATTCATCCATTTGCTTTTCATGCCGTTCAGCCCCCTTCCACCATTTCTTTCTGGTATTTTCCGAAGAACGTTTCGACACACCATGCAACATTTCCTGAAGAGTGTCTGCATCTACATTTCTCTTTAATTTCCCTTCCATCGCTGTGGAAACTGCCCCCGTTTCCTCTGATACAATAATTGTCAAAGAATCCGATACTTCGCTTACGCCGAGACCGGCACGATGTCTAGTTCCCAATTCTTTGCTGAGTTCCAGATTGTCGGACAATGGCAGATAGCAAGTTGCCGATACCACACGATTGTCACGCAAAATCACGGCTCCATCATGAAGAGGGGTATTGTGCTCAAATATATTAATCAGTAATTGACTGCTAATCTCTGCATCAATCGGAATCCCTGTGCGTTCAAATTCCCGACACTGAATCCCTTTCTCCACCACAATCAATGCTCCTGTTTTCACTTTTGCCATCTCATATACGGCTTTCACAATACCTTGCACACTTCGCTCCGAATATCGGTCTGTCTTTGATTTACTATCATCAAAGGAACCGATGGAGGAAAAGGATTTTCTTCCCAGTTGTTCCAATGCATTTCGAAACTCTGGCTGGAAAATAATTACAATGGCTGTGATTCCGATTACCATAGCATTCTGGAAAATCCATAACAATACATTCATTCCCAAAATCACCGCAATCAGCCATACGATAAAAAGAACCACAATCCCTTTCATAAGTGCCCAGGCACGTGTATCTTTAATCCAAATAATAATATGATAAACAGCAAAAGCGATGATAAGCATCTCTATAATGTCAATAATATTAATGGATGGCATCGTAAGCCATGCCACATAATCTTTAAAAAAGCTTCGAATCATTTCCATTTTGCTCATCTCCTGCCTGCCTGTTTTCGGCTTTATTTATGGTCGGAATTCATATCTTCTTCCAACACTTTTTCAATCTCTTCTTTCAAATCAATAATCCCCTCATCCCGGTCTTCTTCAATCCTTGTCACGGTTTTATCTCCGGGAGCCACTTTCATCTTGGGGACTGCTTTTACATAATATAAATAGTCTTCATCTTCAAATTGCAATTTATGCACACCGGTATAATCCAGAGTCATACGGAAAAACTGAATCAGATAGGAAATCGCTGCTGTCACCGCCATTCCCAACAGCAGTTTTATCAAATTGGCGTCGATATTCCAAAAAGCATCTCCGGCAATCGCTCCGGACATGGCAATAACCAAGCCCACAAAAATGCCAATATGAGAGGCATGACTAAATCTCCCTCGGCGAATCCAAAAAACAAAAATATAGACCAAAATAAATGTCATCATATACATCAACATCTCTTTGTTTTTAAATAGGAAATCAATACAATATTGCAAGCCTTCCAAAGTATTTCCCGTATCCACCGCATTCTGTGAAATCATTTGATAATTCTTGATACCCAATAGGATAAATCGCATAAGCACCCCTACCAGACACGCTGGTATCATGGCAAGGTTCAAAAATAATGCTGCCACAATGGGAACCACATATACGATATTAAGCGGCCACAAAACCGGTATCAAGAGAACGATATAACTCTGACTCTTTGTATATCGGCCAAACAGCAATAAATATATGAGTATTACAAGAAAAAAGCAACCTGCTACCAGATATGAAACTGCTGAAATCTCAATCAATGCCAATGCGGAAGAAAAGAAAATAATCACCGTATCCGGCACAAATCCACTTATCAAAGCCAAAATAACCGTCAATAGCAGACCATATTCTCGGAGTTCCGATGAAAACGGAAGTTGATACAAAATCATATTGTATATCGCAAATCCAATTAATATTTTCATAACAGAACGAACAATCCGATAGTTTTTTTCATAAAAATCCTTACATCTGGTTTTCAGAACCAGCAACGCCATCATCATAAATTTCGCTCCTCCTTGCTGCTATTTTCCTTTTCTTCTCTCTCATAATAGCGAATTAATTCCTGTAAATCAAGGTAGTACTCTTTGACTCGTTTCTTTGAGACTTCGTATTGGACAGAAGCCACACTGACCGTTACAAAGGAAAATAAAACCAAGAGCAGAATATAAATAATCAGATAGGTTCGTCCAATGCCCATATAATCCAACTCCAAGGCATTCGTAATAAGGTATTCCATATTGTTCAATCCGGCAATTACGGCAATCAATAAAACCGCACAGGTCACGCAAACAAGCGTCTTCAAAATCTGAAGACGAATATAATCCATCTTATAATATTTTGTCCGTGCCAAATCCTGTTTTCCCTGATGGGATTCATAGTCTGCCAAACGAATCATCAATCTTACTTTTTGCTCACTAACCATATATACTCCACTTCTTTGTCATAAAATCGTCAAAGTCTAGTACTCCTACATTTAATTATAACAAAATATCCTATCTTCGCAACATAAAATTTCATAAATTGGGTTCAAAACCAGCAATTGCCTGCCATTCATCTGCAATATTCAAGGCATGGTCTCCAATTCGTTCAAAATCCGTAAGCATCTCCGAATACAATATGCTGGCTTGATAAGAACATTCCTTTTTCTGAATGCGTTCCATCATATTATCCCGGTATTGTTTGGTCA
>JALEKC010000159.1 GCA_022769325.1 Eubacterium sp.
CTTTCCATGGCTTCTTCGAAAATCTTGTTCATCTTATCCTGTTGCAATCTCTTGTAGGTAAGAAGAACCTGACCTTCTCCATCATTAACTTTCAGAACTTTTACTGTGAGCTTATCATCAACTTTAACTTCTTTTGTCAAATCAACATCTGGATTGTTACTGTATTCGCTTTTTGTCAAGATACCATCGGCTTTATATCTGATATTCAAGATAATTTCATTCTCATTGACGCTGATAACTGTCCCTTCTACAATCGCATTGTTATGGATTGTGACTGATGATTCCTCTTTTAATAATTCTTCAAAACTTCTTTCTTCTGACATGCCTCTAGAACCTCCTGAATAATGTTTTTTGGGGTTGATGCCCCTGCAGTAATACCTAGGCTTGACGAAAATTGAATCTTTTCCAGATCCAAATCTTCTAATGTCTGTATAAAATAAGTGTTTTCACACTGATTTTTACTGATTTCAAACAACTTTCTTGAATTTGAACTGTTCTTCCCGCCTATAACAATCATCGCATCGGAGACCCTTGCCAATTCTTCAGCTTCTTTTTGTCTCTCAGCGGTGGCATTGCATATAGTATTCACAGCAATTATATCATAACCTTTTTTTGAAAGAATTTCAACTAAATCTTTAAATTTTTTGTAATTAAATGTCGTTTGAGCGACAATGCAGACTTTTTTTGAAGCATCTGCCAGGGTAAAAGCACGGGCTTCTTCCTCGGTTTCAAGGGCTTTTCCCCGTCCCAGGCACCATCCAAGGATACCTTGCACCTCAGGATGTGCTTTGCTGCCAATAATGACAATATCATACCCTTTTTGGGCATATTTTTCAACTGTTGTATGAATTTTTTTAACAAAAGGGCAGGTACAATCTACGATATTGGCACTTAAATTTTCCAATTTGTCATAGATTTCTTTGGATATCCCATGGGAACGGATGATAACCGTTGCCTGCTCCAATGGATAGTCTCCGGAAAAAAGTTCTTCTTCATTTAAAGAAAGAACCCCTTTGGATGCCAAATCAGCAACCACTTCTTCATTGTGGATGATGGGCCCTAATGTATAAACCGGATTTCCTTTTTGGGCTTCGCTATAGGCCATATCTACAGCACGCTTTACCCCAAAGCAGAAACCTGCGGTCTTGGCAAGTGATACCTTCATAATCTCTCCTACATTTTCTTTTTAATAATGTCAATCAGACAATTTACGACTTCCTCGATGGTCATATCGGAGGAGTCAACTAAGACAGCATCTTCGGCCTGACGCAGAGGGGAAATCTCACGATTCATATCCTGTTCATCTCTTGCAATAATATCTTTTTCGATTTGTGTCAAATCGCAGGATTCTCCTTTTGCCTGTAATTCCTTGAATCGTCTCTTAGCCCGCACGTTGGCACTTGCTGTCAGATATATTTTCACTTCTGCATTTGGAAGTACTACGGTTCCGATGTCTCTGCCATCCATAATGACATCCATGTCCGCCGCAATTTCCTGCTGCAGGGAAACGAGTTTTTGGCGAACGGCAGCATATTTGGCAACTATAGAAGCATTTTTCCCCACTTCTTCTCTTCGAATGTCTTTGGATACATTGGTTCCATTTAGAAATATTTCCTGCTCCCCATCTTCGTGGGATAATGTAATTTGGATTTCATCCAGTACGGCCACGACATCTTCTTCCCGGGCAGGATTGATTTGGTGCTCCAATGCATAAAGTGCTATGGTACGATACATCGCACCGGTATCAAAATAGACAAAAGAAAGTTTTTGTGCTACTAATTTGGCGATTGAACTTTTTCCGGCCCCTGCCGGTCCATCGATTGCAATATTCATACGTTAATTTCCTTTCTGATTTTCGTTTTTTCCGCTGCCATTTTCCCTGCCAGATAGCCGGTAGACCAGGCAATTTGTAAATTATAGCCACCTGTCATGGCATCCACATCTATCATTTCACCGGCAAAAAATAAATTCTTCACTTTTTTACTCTCCATGGTGGAAGGGTCAATATCTTTTACAGACACACCGCCCGATGTGATAATGGCCTCTTTCCAATCCCGTAGAGATAAAATAGAGAATTTCATCGACTTTATCTCTTCAATCAGACGTTGTCGTTCCTGTTTGGTAATTTGATTTACAGCTGTCCGACCATCCAATGAAATTCGCTTTAATATAACGGGAATCATGCTTTTCGGAAGTAATGAGCCCAGACAATTTTTTATGGAAAGATTGGGAGCAGTTTCAAACTCCCGAATCAGGCGTTTATCCAATTTTTCCTTTGTTAATGCCGGCTTACAATCCAGTATAACATAAACGGACTGATTTTCCAACCTTTTTCCCACTTCGTGAGAGGCAGAAAGAACTAAGGGTCCGGTAATTCCAAAATGAGTAAACATCATTTCGCCAAATCCACGGTAAATTTCCTGCTTTTTTCCATTCTCTTTTTGGGCATAGAAAGTCATTTCAACATTTTTCATGGATAATCCCTGCATTTCCCTGGCATCCTTTTCTTTAACATTCATGGGAACCAAAGCAGGCCGGCAGGAAACAATCTGATGTCCGGCTTTTTCGGCAAAACGGAGTCCATCTCCTGTGGAACCGGTAGAAGGATAGGATAACCCACCGGTGGCTAAAATAATCATTTTTCCTCTTAATATACTGGAATTATCCATTTGAATTCCACAGGCCTGATTGTTTTGATAAAAAATATGGCGACATGAGGTTTGAAGCATGATATCCACACCACACCGGCGACATTCTTTTGCCAGGCATTGGATAACATCAGAAGATTTGTCCGAAACCGGAAAAACACGATTTCCCCGTTCGATTTTGGTGGGGAGCCCCCATTCATGAAATAAGTCCATGGTTTGGAAATTAGATAATGTATACAGACTACTATACATAAATTTAGCATTGGTATTGATGGAAGAAAAGAAGTCTTCTGTCTCACAGGCATTTGTGAGATTACAACGACCTTTTCCCGTGATATATATTTTTTTCCCTAATTTTTCATTTTTTTCTACCAGTGCAACCTCGGCACCTTCCTTTGCTGCTGAGATGGCGGCCATCATACCGGCAGCCCCACCTCCGACTACAATTACATCATATTCTTTCAATTCATTGGTTCTCACTTTTCTTTTATTTGGAACGATATACCTCATTTATTTTAAAATCATAATTTTGGGAATGATATGCTCCTGTATCGCAACGAAATATAACATCCTCTACATAAGAAAGATTATCCAAAAGACTATTGGCAAGACAATCCAATACCAAAGTCTCATACTTTTTTGAACAATTATATACAGGTGCATAGTGGGAATCCAAAGTAACAAAAATCTGTCCCTTTTCTACCTCTAATTCTGTCACTTTGATGGTGTCTTCTAAATTGTTAATCACTTCATCTGTAATAAATGCCGGTGTTATATCATTGTCATACAATGGCACGGATATTGGCATAAGTTCTTCATTCACCGCATCCACGGTATAAATGGAAATGGTTTTAATATTTCTTTTTTGGGGAGTCGAAATCGCAGCCGGTGTAGAATTTTGCACCGAATCAATTTCTTCCTGGGTCAAGTCTAAATCGGAACTGTCATTATAGGGTAATAAGGAACAAGAACATAAAAGTACTGCCACCAGCAAAAGATACGCACAAGGAAACCAACGTTTCAAATGGATTCACTCCTTTAATGCTTTTTTTGCCAGAGTCAATGCCGCTTCTACTGCTGCATTACGGATGTCACTTCGATTTCCGGGGAAAACATGTCGTTCCACCAAAGTCTTTCCCATGCAATAGCAACCAAGATAAACCAAACCTACCGGCTTTTCAGGAGTACCTCCATCCGGACCGGCAATTCCGGTAGAGCTGAGAGCAATTTGTGCACCAGCTGCCTTTGCTGCTCCTTCTGCCATCTGCTTTGCCGTCTCTTCGCTGACGGCTCCAAGGGTATCCAGTGTCTCTTTTTTGACACCCAGAAGGTTCTGCTTTGCTTCGTTGGAATAAGTCACAAAGGATTGATTAAATACCGCAGAAGCCCCACTGGCATTTACGATACGTCCGGAAATCCATCCTCCGGTACATGACTCTGCTGTGGTTATAGTAGCATTCCTTTTTGTCAATTCTTTGACAAGCCATTGTTCTAGTGTTTCCATTTTGCTAAGAGACCTCCTTCGTTCCATTTCTAGGAAATTTCTTTATCGCTTAAAACAATCCGATTTTTGTAAATATAATCAATGAGGGAAATAATGGTTAAGGCCACTGCCGCCCATACCAAAACCCACTCAATTACTGCAATATAGGAGCAGGAAAAATCAAAAATCAACACAATGGACATCACCATCTGTACCACGGTTTTTACTTTTCCCCAATAATTTGCCGCAATTACAATACCTTTTTCTACTGCCACAAGGCGGAAACCACTGATGATAAATTCTCTTGCAATGATAATGATGGCCGCCCAGACCGGCATGACACAATTTGGATCGGCAGCAAAACAAATGAGAGCAGAACAAACCAGCAACTTGTCTGCCAAAGGATCCATAAATTTACCAAAAGTTGTGGTCTCATTGTATTTTCTGGCAAGATATCCATCCAAATAATCGGTGATGCAAGCAAGAATAAAGATAACTGCTGCAATAACATTATTATGTGGAATGCCCTTCCATAACATAAAAATTACAAAAAATGGAATTAGAATCACACGAATCATAGTTAATTTATTCGGTATGTTATTCATTCTTCTTCCTCCTCGCTACAAATTTCACCAATCAGATCATATCCATTGGCATCGGTAACCAATAATGAAACAAAAGTTCCGGATAGAATCTCATAAGGAACCTGGAAAAAGATGCATCCGTCAATTTCAGGAGTATCCCGATATGTCCTTGCGACATATACATCATCTTGTGGAAGGTAACCATCCACTATAACCTTCAACACCCGGCCGACGAAATTCTCATTTTGTAAAAAGATAACTTCCTGCTGTGCCTGCATAATTTCATCTGCCCACTGTCTGCGCGTCTCTTCCGGAATCTGATGGGGGAAAGATGCTGCTTTGGTCCCCTCTTCTTCCGAATAAGGAAAAACTCCCAGACGGTCAAATCTCATCTGGCGAACAAATTCAATACATTCGTCATGCTGTTCCCTAGTCTCACCGGGAAAACCACTGATTAAGGTGGTCCGAAGGGCGATATCCGGTACTTCTTTACGCAACATGGCAATTTTATCAAGTAATTCGACCTTGGTTGTCCGACGTCCCATGCGTTTTAATATGTCATCGTTGCAATGCTGAATGGGAAGATCCAGATAATGACATACTTTGGGATTGTTTTTGATTTCTCTGGCAAGTTCAAGTGTGATTTCTTCGGGATAACAATATAAAATACGAATCCATTCAATCCCTTGGATTTTTGCCAATTCATGAAGCAATTGCGGAAGTTTCTTCTCCTGATAAAGGTCTACTCCATAAAGAGTTGTTTCCTGCGCCACAAGAATTAACTCGCGAACTCCATTTTCTGCTAATTTTTCCGTTTCTTCCAACAAATCTTCCATGGGAACGCTTCGATAATGCCCACGCATGGAAGGGATAATACAATAGGTACAATTTTTGTTGCACCCCTCGCTGATTTTCAAATATCCTACATGAGACATGCCGGAGGAAATGCGATCTGTCAAATGAGCCGGCAAATAATCCAGTTCTTTGGTTAAAGATGCCGGTTGGCCTCCCAATGCTTTTTTTACCACATCTGCAATATCATCATATGCTGTGGTCCCAATAATGCCATCGATTTCCGGCATTTCTTCTAAAATGGAATCCTGATACCGTTCAGCCAGGCATCCGGAGGCAATAAGGACTTTACATTTTCCGGTTTTCTTGTATTCTGCCAGTTCTAAAAGAGTTTCAATACTCTCCTGTTTCGCATCATGAATAAATGCACATGTATTTACAACGATGATTTCTGCCTTCTCCGGTTCATCCGTGAGTTCATATCCTTCTTTGGCAAGAATTGCCAACATTTTTTCGCTGTCAACAAGATTTTTGTCACATCCTAAAGATACAAAGTAAATCGGCATCATTCTTGTAATCCTCTCGCTTCTACACAATTATTCATAAGCATGGCAATGGTCATAGGGCCGACTCCGCCGGGAACAGGCGTAATGGCATGTGTAATGGGGGCCACGTCTTCGTAATCTACGTCACCACAAAGTTTTTGCTCCACACCACGATGGATTCCTACGTCGATAACGACAGCACCTTCTTTAACATATTCTTTGGTAATAAATTTTGGCTTTCCAATGGCCACAATCAAAATGTCAGCTCGTTTTGTAACTTCTTTTAAATCTTTTGTATGGGAATGACAGATGGTTACGGTGGCATTTTCCCGAAGCATAAGCAATGCCATCGGTTTTCCGACGATATTACTTCTTCCCACGATGACACATTCTTTTCCATCCATCTCTACGCCGGAACGCTTGAGAAGTTGAATGATGCCTGCCGGAGTACAGGATACAAATCCCGGTTGTCCGATACTTAAGGCACCGACGCTCTGGGGATGGAATCCATCCACATCCTTTTTCGGTGAAATGGTTTGAATCACTTTATCTTCGTCCATATGTGCCGGCAAAGGAAGCTGTACAAGAATACCATTTACGTCTTCTCTTTTATTTAGTTGCTCAATTAATTCCAAAAGTTCTGCTTCCGGTGTTTCTTCCGGTAATTCGTAGGCCAGGGAACGAATCCCGATATATTCGCAGGCTTTTTTCTTGTTCCCAACATATACCGTAGAAGCCGGGTCATTTCCTACCTGAATAACGGCAAGGGTAATATCCAAATTTTCATTTTTCACTTTTTCTTTTAATTCATCTTTAATTTGTTGCGAAATTTGTTTTCCATCAATTCGAATGCTCATAGAAAACCTCCTGTAACTAATATTTTTATTTGTAATTATGAATTTTCTACAATACGATCACGCAAAGACTGCATATGATAATCGGTACGATTGATTACATCGGCGCAGGCACGTAATTCATACATAATATTTTCGGCATCATCAATATCTTTTTTGTACTTCAACTGATGTTCCAGACTTGCCCAAAAGTCCATGGCGATGGTTCGTATCTGAACTTCAACACGAATCGGCTCTTTATGGTCCGAGAAAAAGACGGGCACTTCCACAATTAAATGAAGGCTTCGATAACCATTCATTTTCGGATTTTTGATATAATCTTTTCGTTTGATTAATTCAATGTCATCCTGAGCTGTCAGCATATCTGCCACTTTGTAGATATCATCAATAAAAGCACAGATAACACGAACGCCGGCAACATCTGACAAATTGTCAAATACGGACTGTACAGTAATGGGATATCCCTTTCTTCGCAGCTTAGTTGCAATACTGTCCGGCTGTTTTACTCGTGTTTTTATGAATTCAATGGGATTTCGCTGTCGTTTGATGGACAGTTCATCATTTAAAACCTGTAATTTTGTCTTAACCTCTTTGATTGCACAACTATACATCATCATCATTTCACGAAATTCGTTTTCTTGATTGACAAAAATATGCTGGGCATCCGCTGGTATATATATCTGATTTAGCAAAGAGGTATCTACTTCTTGTTCTAACATTTGTTGATTCGCCAACCTTTCTCCATACATCTGTGTATAATTATCCCTTTTACATATACAGTTTAATTTTATAAGAAAATGCGTGTAAAGTCAAATAATTCTTTACATTTTACAAAATTCCAAGTATAATCATGGGAAAGTATTGCTTACATCAATAAATAAAGGAGTTTGAGATATGTTTCGATTATGGGCAAAAGAATTTAAGAGCAATCGTATGATTCGGGACATGGTGGTGGAAAACCCATCCACGGAGTTGTCCCGAACCAAAAAAATATTTGCTGCACTGGATGAAATTTGTTACGAATTTGATCTTTCAAAGCCAATCTGGCTGGAACACAATATTGAAGAGTTTCAGCGAATTGACAAAACACGTTTTCAAAAAGACAATTTCATCGATGCCATTGATTTTGATTATTTGGAAATTCATGTTATTGAGGAAGATTGGGAATAGGGGCAATGCTCCTCTTTAGAATTCCTTTCATATAGGCAATGGCAATTCCGTAATTGGTAAAAGGAATTCCCTGGTCGATGGCACATTTCATGCGATATTTGACCTCCCGTTCATTCAGCATACATCCCCCACAATGGATTACCATTGCATAAGGAGATAAATCTTCTTTGAATTCTCTTCCGGAACTTAATTCGATTTGTAAATCCTTTCCAGTATATTGCTTTAACCATCTTGGTATTTTTACACTGCCGATATCGTCGCATTGGCGATGATGGGTGCATCCCTCGGATATCAAAATCCGGTCGCCGTCCTTTAACTGTTCTACTGCTGCTATTCCCTGTACCGCAGTGGTTAGATATCCTTTCCATCTTGCCATCAATATGGAAAAAGAAGTCAGGGGAATTTGGGCCGGAACGATTTTGGCAACTTCTTCAAAGGCCTGGCTGTCTGTAATGACCAGCCCCACCTGTCCTTCTAGTTTTTGTAACGTGTGAGCCAACTCGGTTTCTTTTACCACAACGGAAATTGCATCGGATTCTAAGACATCACGAATCACCTGCTGCTGTGGAAGAATCAGTCGTCCTTTGGGAGCCGCCGAATCAATAGGAACTACAAGGACCACAACTTCTCCCGGGGTCAGTAAATCACCCACGATATTGAGTCTTGCATCTTCTGCCGGAATCAAATGGGCAATTTTTTCCTTACATTCCCAGATACCTTCTTTGGTCTTGGCACTGATAAAAACAGAATGTTCCTCTTCGGTTGGCTTTTCTGTCAATAAATCCGTTTTATTATATAGAACGAGATACGGAAGTTCTTTTTCTTTTATCAACGCCAGCAATTGATTGTCAATTTCTCCCAGTCCCTTTTGGGCATCTACAACTAAAAGGGCGATATCCGTGCGATTGAGAATTTGTTTTGTTTTTTGGATACGCTTTTCCCCCAGTTCACCACAATCATCAAAACCCGGTGTGTCGATAATCATAACCGGCCCCAGCGGCAGTAGTTCCATAGCCTTTTGAACCGGGTCGGTAGTTGTCCCTAAAACATCGGAAACAACAGATAGTTCCTGCCCGGTTATGGCATTGACAACGCTGGATTTTCCTGCATTGCGACAGCCAAAAAAACCAATATGAATTCGATTGGCTGAAGGTGTATCATTCAGTGACATAATAAAGACTCCTTCCTTGTTTCGTTAAAAATATTCTATCACATTTTTAAAAAATATGATATACTCTTTATGGATGATTTTATCGCTTACCTATAATAGAAATGGAGAATGATTATGAACAAAACAGAAATAACAGAGATAAAAAAGATATTCAAAAAAGACGATAATGGAATCACACGTATTTGTGGATGTTATGTGGACGCAGAGAAAAATAAACGAATGGAATTAAAGGAAGCTTTCTACTCTCTTCCGGAAGAAGAAATGTTTAAATATGTGGACATTTTCCGTAAAACATTGTCTGGAACTCTTGGAAAGAATTTGATGAATATGGAATTTCCCATGGAGGAAGAGACAAAAGAGGACGGAAAGCAGAAATTTATGATGAAATTGGTGGACAGTGGTCTCCAGGACGATGCTCTGCTCGACGAGTTTTATGATATGGTAATTCAAACCTACGAATATACCGGTAATTATTTTATTATTTTGATACATACCGCCTATGATATTCCTTCTATTACTGCAGATGGCATTGAAAATGAGGATGCGTCAGATTATGTTTATAATTTTATCCTCTGTAGCATCTGCCCGGTGAAACTTTCCAAAGCCGGCTTATGTTACAATCCCGAAAATAACAGCATCGAAGACTGTGACCGGGACTGGATTGTGCAGGTGCCGGCAAACGGATTTTTGTTCCCGGCTTTTAATGAACGAAATACGGATATTCACAGTCTGCTCTACTTTGCCAAAAATGCAGACGAAATCGATATTGATTTTTCTTATAACCTACTGGGATGTACTTTTCCAATTCCCGCCAAGGAACAAAAAGAAACCTTTCATGCCCTTGTAGAGGAATCTTTGGGAAATACCTGTGATTATGAAACCGTAAAGACATTACATGAAAATTTAAATGAAATGATTGAAGAAAATAAAGAAAACCCAGAGCCATTGGAGCTAGATAAGGAAGATGTCAAAAAGATTCTTTCCTCTTGTGGTGTCTCGGAGGAAAAAATTGATGTATTCGAGGAAAAATTTACGGAAAATGTTGGGGAGGATCAGAAATTGGTGGCAGATAACATCGCCAATCTCCGGAAATTTGAGGTAAAAACACCGAATGTCACTATCCAAGTCAATCCGGACCGAACAGATCTTGTAAACACCCAGATTATCGATGGTGTACCATGTATCGTCATTGAATGCAGTGACGAAGTGGAAGTAAATGGAATCCGGGTGGCCAATCCGATGTAGGGATGTAAAAAAATAGATAAGATAAGAGAAAGAGGCAGTCTTTGAGGGGCTGCCTTTTGGTATTCAAAAATGTTTAAAATTCACTATTGTAACAACAAATACTGTTTTGAATGTTCCGTGGAAGCAAGGAATAGTTTTCCCTTAGTAACCCTTTTTTTATTTCGTAAAGTATTTTTTGATACCTCTTTTCCTGAATTGGTTTTTGCAAAATAAACATTATTTTTTCTGGATTTGAAACTAACTGAGTAATAGGAGTTGCCAGTAATGTTGTAGGCATTGCATTTATATTCCGGTTGAGTTTTTTGCTGCCCTTTTGTGAAATTCTATGGTCATAACCAATAACACCTGAACTATTTCCTGTTGCAAGTTCAAAGTCATTGTCTTTAGTTATTAAATTTTTTTCTCCTATACGGTAACATTTGCTATGTTTAAAATCTAATAAATTGTTAATTACAGATATCTTTTCATACATATTATTCAGGGAATGAGTCGGTGAACAGTCTTCGATTTTAATGGTTCCATTTAAACATGCTTCATAGAATTTCTGTGCTGACATCGTCTGGCTTTTTATTCCGGCAAGATGCATAAAATTATATTGATAAAAGGTGGCTTCATATGTTCCATAAGGGGATTCTTTTCCTTTGGAAAAAATAAAAAGTAAGGTTGTGTCGGCATAGATTGAATACATTAGCGCAGATGTATGTAATTTTAATATAAGTTGTGTTTCAGTTAATTTTATTATACGATGTATTTGAGGTTTCATTGATCTCCTTTTGATGATTATAGATAGAATAAAAGAGAAATCTTTATTTTATATAAAGATTTCTCTCATAAACATTACATTTACTGGTTTCGTTCTGGTGCGTGCCACCATATAATCAGACATCTCATCTGACGCGGTAGATTATCCTCATACTAGAGTAAATGCATCGTT
>JALEKC010000165.1 GCA_022769325.1 Eubacterium sp.
CGATTTAGGAAGATTATAATTCTCCCCAACCTCTATTCCACATTTCCTTTTTACCTGCGAAATATACAGATTAGAAACCTTCAGCCCATGTTCTTTCAGCACATACTCCTGAATTTCCTTATAAGTCGCCTTACTCTCTGCGGTCGTCACATCCAGCTCATCCAACTCCAGTTCCACCTCAACATAATCATCCGCTTTCCGTTCCAACAATACCACCGTCTCTATCCCTCTTGTCCAAGGGAACATGTCCACACATGCTGCCCGAAGAGGGCGATATCCGGCTTCTAAAATCATCTCCATATCCCTTGCCAGGCTGGTGGGTTTGCAGGAAATATATACAATGCGTTCCACGCCATAGGCAAGAATTTTTCGCAAAGCTTTTGGATGTACCCCCTCCCGAGGTGGATCCAATACGATATAATCCGGTTTTTCTTCTATATCATCCAGTGTTTTCAAGACATCTCCTGCAATAAATTCGCAGTTGGTAAGCCCATTCTCTCTGGCATTTTCACAGGCAGCAACAACCGCTTCCTCCACAATTTCAACACCAATGACTTTCTTTGCCACCGGTGCCAGAACTTGTGCGATAGTACCGGTTCCACTATACAAATCAAATACAATTCCACCATCAATCTCACCAATGTATTCTCTCGCCGTTTCATACAGCACTTCTGCTCCGGCTGAGTTGGTCTGGAAGAAGGAAAATGGTGAAATCTTAAATCGAAGTCCCAAAATTTCTTCGTAAAAATAATCTTGTCCATATAATATTTCTGTGGAATCGGCTCTTACCACATCCGATAATCCATCGTTAATCATATGCAGAATGCCAGCTATTTTACCCTTATAATGCTCCGCCAATAAGCGCTTACACCATTCTTTCAAATCTGTATTTTCCTGCGAAGTAGTCACCAGGCAAATTAGTATTTCTCCTGTTTTTGCTGCATTTCGCACTAGGAGATGACGCAGATATCCCTCATGTGTTATTTTGTGAAAGAAGGTACATTTTTTTTCTGAAAAATACTCTCTTGTCAAAGAAAGAATTCGGCGAATATCCTGCGAAACAATCTGACATTGTTCCACCGGCACAATATCATAAAAACTACCACGCTTATGAAGTCCCAAAGTCAACTCTCCACCTTTTTCCTGGTCACCAAAAGAAAATTCCATTTTGTTGCGGTATTCCCAGACAGCAGGGCTGGAAATACATTTTTCCAATGGAAAATCCGGACAAACATGCTCAAATAATTTCTGAACCTGTTGAAGTTTCAAATCACGCTGATTATCATAATTCAAGGTCTGATAAGAACAACCACCGCACTGTTCAAAATGAGGGCATGGAGGCTGCTCCGTCTCCAATTGTGACGGTTTTAGGACCTGTAAAAGATTTCCTTCTTTTTTATTCTTTTTATTTTTTACCAGTCGAAATTGGACTTTTTGTCCCGGCAAAGTATTTTTTACCATTACATTTTCTTCTTCCGTCGGGACAAAAACCTGCCCCTTATTGGGGAATTTTAAGGAGTTTACGGTTCCCTCATATATTTCATTCTTTTTCATTTCTCTCTCCATTTTTTCTAATTTTATTTTTCTCTTTTTCACTTAATTCCCGCCATACAACATGCAGCATGGTAAGAAAGCAGGCGAGGCCACCGATAATATTGGATACCGGTTCCGCCAAATAGACTCCATCTACGCCAAAATTCCATATTTTCGGAAGCAGTATGGTCAATGGTATCACAATAATTACCTTTCGCAACAGGGAAAAGAAAATCGCTTGTTTGGACTTCCCCAAGGCAACAAAAGTGGACTGTCCGGAAAACTGAAAAGCCATAAAGAAAAAACCAAAAAAATAGTATTTCAATGCCTTTCTCCCCGGAATCAACAGGGCTGTGCTATCACTAAACATCCGAATAAAAATATCCGGGAAAATCATGATACATGCCCATACCACTGTGGTATAGATAAATCCAATGAGTGCTGTAAAACGAATTGCCTGCTTTACTCTGCGGTATTCCCCGGCTCCATAATTAAAGCCAAGTACAGGCTGTGCACCATTGGTAATTCCAACGATAGCTATATTGACTATTTCCCTTACCGAATTTAATATCGTCATAATCCCTATGTACAAATCACCACCGTAAGAACCAATGGTAATATTGCATACAATTTGAACCAGACTATTTGTCACAGCCATGATAAAACCAGACAACCCAAGTCCCATAATTTTGGGCACCAGCTGTTTTTTCAGTATCATATACTTTTTAGAAATCCGATATAAGGTCTTATTTCCATGAAAAAAACGAAGCACCAAAATCATGGATACAAATTGGGAAATAACTGTAGCAATAGCTGCCCCTTTCACTCCCATTTGAAATACAAAAATAAAAAGCGGATCTAAAAGAATATTAATCACGGCACCACTTATCACAATAAACATTCCGGTCTTAGGAAAACCTTCTGCACTGATAAAAGAATTCATCCCGGTTCCTATCATCAGAAATATCGTCCCAAGAAGATAAATCGTCAGATAATCATTGGCAAAAGGATAGGTCACATCACTTGCACCAAACAAATACAAAATCGGACGTTTAAATCCATATCCCACCGCCATCAGAACAACCGCCGTCACCAATAGCATCGTAAATGTATTATTGAGAATAGTAGATGACTTTTTGGAATCGCCCTCTCCTCTTGCAATGGAAAAAAGCGGTGCTCCTCCCATAGAAAACAAATTGGTAAATGCTGCAATCATAGATATGATAGGAAAAACTAACCCTACGCCGGTAAGAGCCTCTCCCTGTGTCCCGGGAAGATGACCAATATAAATTCGATCCACGATATTATACAACAATTGAATCAATTGGGCAATTGTCAATGGAACTGCCTGCATCAAAACATGCCGGCACACACTTCCCCGGGAAAAATCATTTTTCACACCAAATTCCCCCTGACTACTTTTCTTTGCAAACATTCTTTTCAAACCTTAGTATACTTTATATGCGAAAACAATGCAAGGAAATTTCTTTTACGCTATCCTTTTCCTTGGTTATGTTTGCATTTTTTCCCGAAATAAGTTATAATACTTTTTACAACTCGATTTTAGATATCTTGTAACCAGATGGAGGACATGATGAAAAAGAAAAATGAAGAAAGTATCATGGATATTATAAATAAACTCCGTGATATTGATTATATCAATCCGGAAGATATTCCCAATATTGATTTATACATGGATCAGGTAACCACATTTATGGATGCCAGATTGGCTTCCTGCAAGCGTTCTGAGAATGATAAAATCCTCACCAAAACCATGATAAATAACTATACCAAAAATAATCTTTTACCACCGCCGGAAAAGAAAAAATATTCCAAAGAGCATATGTTTCTCCTGATATTTTTGTACTATTTCAAAAATGTATTGTCCATCAGTGACATTCAGAAAATATTTGCTCCCCTGACAGAGATGTTTTTCAATGAAAAATCCGACGATATTTCTTTAGAGGAAATTTACAAAGAAATATTCACCATGGAAAAAGAACTGACAAACAATTTGGCCAAAGATGTAGTTCGTCGTTTTCGCAGTTCCCAGGAAATTTTTTCCGATGTGACAGACGAAGCAGAATTGGATTATCTCTCTCGTTTCGCTTACATCTGCATGTTAAGTTTTGATGTCTATATTAAAAAACAGTTGATTGAGCGAATTATTGATGAGACATTGGAAGAGCCCGGCAAAAAATAGAAAGGCGCCATGTTTGTATGAGATAGAAAGGATGAACACATTATGACAGATATACTTGCGAACTTAAATCCGATGCAAAAAAAAGCTGTTTTACATAGAGATGGCCCACTTTTAATCTTAGCCGGTGCCGGTTCCGGGAAAACGAGAGTTCTTACCCACCGCATTGCCTATTTAATCGAAGAACATGGCATAGCGCCTTATCAGATTCTGGCACTTACTTTTACAAACAAAGCTGCCAATGAGATGCGGGAGCGGGTTGACAACATCGTCTCCTATGGTGCTGAGGCCATCTGGGTAAGCACTTTCCACTCCACTTGTGTTCGCATTTTACGGCGATTTATCGATCTTCTTGGCTATGAACGCAGTTTTACCATCTATGATTCGGATGACCAAAAAAGTTTGATGAAAGATATCTGCAAACATTTAAATATCGATACCAAAAAATATAAGGAAAAGACATTTCTCAATGCTATTTCTTCAGCCAAAAATGAATTACAGACACCGGATGAATATGCTGCTGAAGTTGCCAAAGAATACAATAAAAAAATTTTTGGCACGGTTTACAAAGAATATCAACGTCGTTTAAAGCAAAATAATGCCTTGGATTTTGATGATTTGATTATGAAAACCGTGGAACTTTTTCAAAAAGACCCGGAAGTTCTCCGCCAATATCAAGAACGTTTCCGCTATCTCCTGGTAGACGAGTATCAGGATACCAATACTGCACAATTTGCGTTACTAAGTTTATTGGCTTCCCGCTATCAAAATTTATGTGTTGTGGGGGATGACGATCAATCCATCTACAAATTCCGCGGTGCCAATATCATGAATATACTAAATTTTGAAAAAGTATTTCCTCATGCTGAAGTGATTCGGCTGGAGCAAAATTATCGTTCCACCAAACGCATATTGGAGGCTGCCAATGAAGTAATCCGTCATAATACTTCCAGAAAATCCAAAACTCTTTGGACCGATTCGGAAGAAGGGGATCCCATCCGTTATGTTCAATTTATGAATGAATATGAGGAAGCCGCCGGTATCGCTGGAGATATTTCAGAAAAAGTAAATCGGGAGGGGGCTTCTTATGCCGATTTTGCTATTTTGTATCGCACCAACGCACAATCTCGTGTATTCGAGGAAAAACTGGTTCAGGAAAGCATTCCTTATCGCATTGTAGGAGCCATTAATTTTTATTCCCGTAAGGAAATTAAAGACATCCTTTGCTATTTAAAAACCATCAACAATCCCGCCGACGATATCGCTGTTAAGCGAATTATCAACGTGCCAAAACGCGGCATCGGTGCAACTACCATTCAGCGAATTACCGATTATGCCATCGACCATGAAATCAGTTTTTTCGATGCCCTGAAACAGGCAGACTACATAGATGGCTGTTCCCGTGCTGCTTCCAAGATTTTTTCCTTTGTGACACTGATTACCAGGCTGCAGCAGGCATTGGATGACGACGAATTGACACTGACGGAATTGATGGATGAAATCTTTGAATCCACCGGCTATATCAAAGACCTGGAAGCCGAAGATACCGTAGAAGCCAATGCCCGGTTGGAAAATCTGGATGCTTTGGTAAACAAGGTATCCCAATACCAAAATGACTGTGAAAACCAGGTTACCGATGAACCTGCCACTCTCAATGGATTACTTGAAAACATTGCATTGGTTGCCGATATTGATACTTTGGAGGCAGATGCGGACCAGGTTCTTCTTATGACCATTCATAGTGCCAAAGGCCTTGAATTTCCAAATGTTTACGTATGTGGTATGGAGGAAAATGTCTTTCCAAGTGCCATGTCTCTTTATGATATTTCTAATGACGAACTGGAAGAAGAACGTCGCTTGTGCTACGTTGCCATTACCCGTGCCATGCAGCATCTGACTTTGACCTGCGCCATGCAGCGCATGAAAAACGGACAGCCAAATTTTAATTTTCCTTCTCGGTTTATCAGTGAGATACCTCGTTATTTGCTAAAACAATCCGCTGGCAGTGAAAACCGGCAAAAGCGAACAGGATATTCTTCATCGGGATATTCCTCTGCAACCGCTTCGGCCACCTTGGATGATATCTTTTCACCAAAGAAAAAATACTCGCAGGGCTCCAAAAATCCATTTGCCGGAAATCCCTATATCCAAAAGGGATTGAGTCAGCCTGCATCCTCAGGAAAACCGGATTATCAGGCAAACGACCGTGTCTATCATCTCAAATTTGGCAACGGAACCGTAATTTCGGTCACTCCCGTCAAGTCCGATTATGAAGTTGTTGTCAATTTTGATACCATGGGACAGCGAAAACTTCGAGCCTCATTTGCCAAATTAGTAAAAATAGAAAAAAAATAAAAATTATCTAGTATATTTCAGATAAATATGCTATACTAATAGAAAAGAATCGTAAAATTCTATTTAAAGGAAAGGATGGTAGTGATTATGTGTGGAAAAATTGATGATCTTGTTAATAACGCAAAAATCAGTCAGTTAATCGCTAAAAATAAAGTTGAGGAAGAAAGAAAATCTTGTATCTTGTGGGTACTTGCTATTGTCGGTGCAGTTGCCTCTGTAGCAGCTATTGCTTATGCGGTATACCGCCATATGACTCCTCGCTATTTGGATGATTTTGATGGTGATTTTGACTATGACGAATTTGATGATGATTTTGACGATGACGAAGATGTAGACGTTTATGTTAAATCATCAGACAAATAAAAAAATTTTCGTTTTCATTTTATTTCTTCTTTCTTATAAAATGGCTATCGTAGCAATGCGATAGCCATTTAAAATTGGTCTGTTTTCCTTTATTCCAAAAGTTCCTTTGGTACATTAGACACTGCAATTGCAAGTGCACCCGGTCCGATATGACAAGATACACTAAGAGATAAGGGGTCTATTGTAATCCTTGCATCAGGGTATTCCTGCAAAATCTCCTCTTTGAATTTTTCTGCTTCTTCCCGATTTTGTGTATAAGCAATATCAATTTCCATCTTTTCCTCGGAAAACCGCTTTTCAAAATCCGAACGAACGGCCTTTAACATAGTGGTTTTGGCCTGCTTTATGGTTTTCACTTTCGCAAAAGAATCCAGTTTTTCTCCCTGAATCTGAAGCACAGGCTTGATGCGAAGTACCATGCCAATAGCCGCCACCGCCGGTGTCAGACGCCCCCCTTTGCGCAAATATTTCAAAGTATCCACCATAATATAAATACTGCTTTGAAATTTATCACGAAACAAAATATCGTGAATCTCTTTGGCCCCATAGCCTCGTTGTGCCAGTTCTTTGGCTTGTTGCACACTTCTTCTCTGTGTTACGGAAATACGCTGATTATCAACAACATATACCTTTCCTTCAAATTCTTCTTCCTTTGCCAGCATAAGTGCGGTAGCACACGAACTGCTTATGCCACTTGACATGGGAATGTGCACGATTTCATCATATTCCTTCAACGCTTCACGCCAGGTATCCATAATCGTTTCCGGCGAAGGCTGAGAAGTAGAAACTTCCGTATTCTCATCCAATAAGGCCTCATAAAACTGTTCTTGCGTCATATCAATATCTTCGAAATGCTGTACATGATTGATATAAAAAGGCATTGGAATTACTACAATTCCCAATTCTTTACTTTCCTTTTGCGTAATGCCACTATTACTATCCGTAATAATACATACTTTGCCCATATTCTTCACATCCTTACTCGTCGTATATGCAAACAGGGCTTATCAACATCTGATAAGCCCTGATTCTAAACTATGTTCATTACTCAGCTGCGGCAATAATCTCTTTTTTATTGTAGCTGCCACAATTTTTGCATACACGATGTGGTACCATCAATTCTCCACATTTGCTGCATTTAACTAAAGTAGGAGCAGTCATTTTCCAGTTTGCTCTACGTTTGTCTCTTCTTGCTTTTGAAGATTTATTCTTAGGACAGATTGACATGTCTTTACACCTCCTTAAAAACTCA
>JALEKC010000167.1 GCA_022769325.1 Eubacterium sp.
TTTGTCACAGTTGTTTCCTTTCCAATTCTTCAAAGACGTCTTTCAATTATATATTGTAATCAAGAGAAAAAAAGTTTACAATAGATTTATGAAAGACAAAAGAAAGAGGAAAATGAAATGAAACAAATAAAAATATTACGTCTGATTATTCACAAAATATCACGGAACATTCATACCTTTGTCCGATGGGGGCTTCTGGCTGTGGCCACCGGATTGGTGGTTGGAGGCTTCAGCACCTTATTTGCCACATGTCTGCACCTTGTCACAGAGTTTCGCGGCCCTCGACCTTGGATGATCTTTTTCCTGCCTCTTGCAGGTATATTTATCGTATTCTTGTATGGTATCTTCCAATATAAAAATGATAAAGGCACCAACATGGTTTTATCCACCATTCATGCCGAGACAGAACTTCCCTTTAAAATGGCTCCACTCATCTTCATTTCCACCGTCATCACCCATCTTTTCGGTGGTTCAGCCGGACGTGAGGGAGCCGCTTTGCAACTTGGTGGAAGTATCGGCAATCATTTGGGGCGTTTGTTCCATCTTGATGAAAGAGACCGCCGCATCCTCGTTATGTGCGGTATGAGTGCGGCCTTTTCGGCGATTTTCGGGACACCCATTGCTGCCGTTGTCTTTGCCATGGAAGTCGTCAGCGTGGGAGTCATGTATTATGCCGCTTTGGTTCCCTGCGTATTTGCCTCATTAATCGCCTTTAAAGTGGCGAATCATATGGGAATTGGCCCGGATGTTTTCCATTTGCTGGATGTACCGGCTTTTCAATTATTGCCAAGCATCAAAATCATTCTTCTTGCCATGCTATGTGCCGGGTTGAGTGTACTATTTTGCATCATTCTTCATTCCTTAGGGGACTTTTATCGAAGAAAATTAGCGAATCCCTATCTTCGCATTGTCATCTCCTCCATACTTATCATTCTACTGACTCTGTGTCTGAGAACCGATGATTATATGGGAGCCGGGGTTCCCGTTATCGCCCGGGCCATCGGGGGCGAGGTCCATCCCACTGCCTTTTTCTGGAAAATTGTATTTACCGCTCTTACTTTAGAGGCAGGTTTTAAAGGCGGGGAAATTGTTCCATCTTTCTTTGTAGGAGCCACCTTTGGCTGCCTTTTTGGCCAGCTTGCAGGCTTATCACCCTCTCTTTGTGCTGCCGTTGGCATGGTTTCCGTCTTTTGCGGTGTGACAAACTGCCCTATTTCCTCCCTCCTGATTGCCTTTGAGCTTTTTGGTTATGTGGGAGTACCCTATTTTATGATTGCCATCAGTGTTAGTTTTCTCTTATCGGGATATTATGGGCTTTACCACGACCAAACCATTGTATATTCTAAATATCGCTCCCAATATGTCAATCGAAAAGCGAGAGATTAATTTCCGGCATTCTTGGAAAGAAGTTTAATCTTCGGTTTACTTTTTTGGGGGATAGATTTATTGACAAATTAGCCAATAATTGCTATTCTATTATAGTAGCAAAGGTGCCATTTATAGGTATTATAGGTATCTTCGCTATTTTATTATAAAAATATATACCAATGAAATAGAAGGAGGAAACAAGTTTCATGCAGCAAATATTAGATAAACTATATTCTTTTTTCCAAACTCTAGACAATTTTGTATGGGGATGGGCTATGATTGTTCTCTTATTGGGAACCCATATTTTTCTGACGATTCGCACCAAATTTATTCAGTATAAAACCATAACCAAAGGAATTCCGCTTTCCGTAGCAAAAGAGGAAGGCTCGGATGGAGAAGTCAGTCAATTCCAGGCACTGGCAACAGCTTTGGCTTCCACCATTGGGACGGGAAACATCATTGGTATCGGTACCGCCATTGCTCTGGGAGGGCCCGGTGCGGTTCTCTGGTGCTGGCTTACAGGAGTTTTTGGTATCGCAACCAAATATGCAGAATCTCTTATCGCTGTGAAATATCGCGTAAAAACAGAGGATGGCCGCATGCAGGGAGGTGCCATGTATGCTCTTGACCGAGGACTAAATCTCAAATGGCTGGGGACGCTTTTTGCCATTTTTGCGGCTTTCGCTTCTTTTGGTATCGGCTGTGCCACCCAGGTCAACGCCATTGCAGAGGTATGCAGTAGCAATCTTGGCATTCCTCACTGGGTCATCGGCATTGTGGTAGCTACTTTGGTTGCTTTTGTCATTTTCGGAGGCATCCAAAGCATCGCCCGGGTGTGCGAAAAACTGGTTCCCATTATGGCCGCCTTTTATGTCCTTGGCTGCCTTATCATTTTATGCATGAACTATGATTACATAATCCCGGCAATTACAACCATTTGCCGCCTTGCCTTTACCAAAGGTGCAGCCGCCGGTGGACTTATCGGTGCCGGAATCCGCTATGCACTTCAATACGGCGTAGCACGCGGACTTTTTTCCAATGAGTCCGGTATGGGTTCTGCCCCTATTGCCGCCGCTGCCGCAAAGACAAAAAATCCGGTGCGACAGGCTCTTGTGTCTTCCACAGGTACTTTTTGGGATACCGTGGTTGTCTGCCTGATAACCGGATTGGTTTTAGTTTCTACTATTATGAAAAATCCTTCCATCAATGCCAATGAAATTACAGACGG
>JALEKC010000049.1 GCA_022769325.1 Eubacterium sp.
CAAATTTTTCGGTTTAACTTTGGCTTTCAATTTCACCTTTTCTTTTTTATTAATTAAAATAACTTTCCCTGTATTGCGAATTTTTAACTTCTTAATTCCTTCTGCTTTTACCGTAGTACTGTGTCCCCCAGACACAAAAAAAATCCCTGCTATCATCATAATAACAGCAATCATCGAAAAAGTCCCACGTTTCATTTATTCCATCTCCTGCTTTTATTTTGCCATTGCTTTGCATTTAATTAAATTGTAAAATACATCTGTTACATTTTCATGGCAAATCATACAATAAGTATTGTCTCATGTTTCCGGCAAATTGTCAATGAAAAAGAGACCATCACATCCTACGACAGTCTCTTTAAATTCATCCTTTAAAAAATTATTTTGCAGAATTGTATTTCTGACCTGTTGTCAAAGTCTTTCCTTTCATCGCAAACAATTCGGATACAGATACAACTTGATAACCATTATCATTGAAATATTTCAAGATTGTTGGAAGTGCTGCTACCGTATTTTTCTCTGTAGCATGCATCAATACGACGTCGCCATCCTTAGCCATTTCCACATTTTCGATAATCTGTTCTGTGGTAGCTTTGTTCCAATCTTTACTATCTACTGCACAATTGATAAATGGTGCTTTGATATATGCTAACATGTCTTCACTGATAGAAAGGTTTGGTGCACGGAACAGGAAGTTGGAATAACCGGAGATTTCTGTCAAAATAGCATTGGTTTTTCCAACGGAATCCAATATTTCTTCCGGCTCATAGCCTGACAATGAACTCCATCCATAAGAATGATTTCCGATTTCAAATCCTCTGTCAAGAGCACTCTTAATCTCCGCCTTACCAGCATCATCAATACGTTCACCAATGTAGAAGAATGTTGCATGAGCACCAGCTTCTGTCAAAGCTTCCTGAATTGCCATACTTGTAGAACCGTCTTTCATTCCGCATGGACCATCATCAAAAGTAAATGCTACCATCGGTTTACTTGGATCAATCCAACTGGTATCTAAACCTTCGTAGGAAAATGTCTCTGGTGCAAAGGTTGGAATTGGTGGCTCTATTGGTTCCGCTGACGCTGTTGGATCCGGATACACTGCTCCTTCTTTAGCAACCAGTTTCATAGCAGTAATGGTAATATTGGTCAATCCATCCGGCCATCCGTAACTTTCGTTAAATGGCTGAAAATTGATACCATAGAAGTATCCTTTTACACCACTTAAATCAACAGAAACGGTACCGCCTTCTGCCGTAAGATCATATTGAGGTTTAATTCCATCACTATATCCGTCTAACTGACTTTCATTTTTTGCAATAGCAATCTTTCCATTGGTAAAGTTTGCCTTAGACTCTTCCGAATCAAAAGCTGTTGTATATGTAACTTCCAATTTGCTAAACAAAGACAAATCTACTCTTTCCGGAATTTGCTGACTTACATCTACTTTTATTGGAGATTTGTCAAATGAGTTGGTCACCTTTGTCATGTCAATGGAAATATCTCTTACAGTATTATCACTTGGATCCTGACTTGGTGCAACCGTAGGCTCTTCTGATACCAATGGTGTTGCCGAGGCAGAAGCAGCCGGTGTCTGGGTTACCGGTGCCTGGGTCGCCGGTGCTTGAGTTGCCGGTGCTTGGGTTGCAGGTGCCTGAGTTGCAGGTGCCTGGGTTGCAGGTGCCTGAGTCGCCGGTGCCTGAGTTGCCACATCTTCTGTAGTAGATGGTGCAGCCTTTACCGTTACTTTACAATTCAACTTCTTCTTCCCGGATTTTGCTGTTACGACAGCACTACCTGCTGACTTTCCAACAATCGTAACACTTGTTTTTTTCTTCTGTGTCAATTTTACAACTTTTTTCCCTTTGGTTACAGACCACTTTACTTTTTTGTTGCCTTTTTCACTTTCAATTTTGCTTTCGCACCCTGCTGAATCGTTATTTTCTTTTTGCTTAATGACATCTTGGATGCAGCGTCTGCAGCTGGGGTTACCATACTAACCACCATCGATCCGGCAAGAACCAGACCTAAAATCTTACCTGTTTTTTTACCCAAAACATTATCCTCCTTATTTCTTAATGAATTAGATTTCAGTTGAAAAATACCAACCTTATCCATTTGTTGAAATAAGTATAACATTTTTTCTATGTGTTGGCAAATTATTATTATTTTATATTTATTATAATATAATAATTATACCCACGTAGTATCTATGCCTCTGAAGGAAGTTATTTTTTTCTTAAATACGCGTCGGTTTCGGAAGGCAAACCTTTCTTTTCCAGCCTTTGGTGACTCCATCTCTTGATCGTCCGATAAAGAACAGAAAATACAGGTACTGCGCAAATCATGCCAAGGAGGCCAAACATAGCGCCAAATACCAAGATGGAAAACAGAATCCAAAAGCTTTCCAGTCCAACAGACTCCCCAATGATTTTGGGACCAATCACATTTCCATCCAATTGCTGTATGATTATAATGATTACAAGAAAAATCAGTCCTTTAAATGGGGAAGCCAAAAAGACAAGGACAGCACTGGGAATAGCACCTATGTATGGTCCAAAAAAAGGAATAATGTTGGTCACTCCAACCAAAACACTGATAAGAGCCGTATAAGGAATATTGGCAATGCTCAATACAATGAAAGTGATAATAGCCACGATAACAGAGTCCACTATTTTCCCACTGAAAAATTTGGCAAATGACCAATTCATATCTTTTCCAAAGGATAAAATACGATTGGCATATTTTTCAGAAAAAATCGTATATAACAATCTTTTTGCCTGGGCACAAAAATGTTCTTTCCCAGCCATCAAATAAATGGAAACAATAATTCCGATAATGACATTTAAAAGCATCCCCAAGGCGCTCAGCAAACCATCGGACACTCTCCCAAGGATTTCTGTACTGGCAGGCAAAAGTTCATTTTCCACCCAGTTACGAACCTGGGAATAAACGGTATCTGTACTTTCCTTCATATATTGAGCCACTTCCGGATGCTTTTCTCCCACGTCATTGGTCAGTTGAATCATATTTCGATAATACTGAGGTAAATTATTTGCTAAATTTGAAATACTTTCCACCACTTCCGGCACCACTAACATCGTCAACCAAAAGATTACAACAATCGCCATGACCAAAACTAAAAAAATGGAAATTCCTCTCGCCAAGCTTCTTACCCACTTATCCTTTTTATTTATTTTCCGAAATAGCGGAATAAAAATACGACGTTCCATTGCATTTACCATAGGACTCAGCAAATACGCAATGATCATTCCAACATAAATGGGCATCAAAGCCGAATTCATTTTTCCAAATCCCTGAGCCACCTTATCAAAATTCAGAAAGATGCAACCACATATAAGCACTGCTATCAAAACACAAAAGGCAGTAATTCCGGCACAAACATATTTATTTTGCAATTTCTTCATAGACATCCTCCATTCTTTTTCGAAAACTGCGTAGCTCGTAACAAAAAGAAAAGCAGCATCTTATCATAAGAATAACATTTTTTTGCTCTTTTTTCAATATTTTTACAAACTAATTTTTCACCCTTTCATTTTAGGTTTAAAGACAAGAGAGGCCAAAAAACTAATGACCAAAGCTCCGGATATTCCTACTGCCGCTCGTTCCATACCACCGTAAAAAATGCCGATAAATCCCCTTTTATCCACTGCCT
>JALEKC010000054.1 GCA_022769325.1 Eubacterium sp.
AAGATGGTGACCTTCTTATTGTTTGTGATGGCTCACGTTCCGGTCTTACAGGCAGAGCGATTAAGGGTGTTGTAGGCTCTACATTGTCGAAAATTTATGCAGACGGTCTTACCACCGAATATTTGCGTTACTTCATTCAAAGCAAATACACCCTGCTTAACACTCAAAAGAAAGGTACGGGAACACCGCATCTAAATGCAAATATACTTAAAGCATCTAAATTGGTAGTTCCCCCTCTTGAAGAACAGGAACGCATTGTTGCCCGTATTGAGGAACTGTTCTCCTCGCTTGATAATGGTGTGGAAACGCTGAAGAAGACCAAAGAGCAGTTGGCGGTTTATCGTCAGGCTGTGCTGAAAGAGGCATTTGGTGGTGAGTGGAACTATGAAAAGGCGAATATTTTGTGCGAATTTATAACAAAAGGAACAACACCGCCAAAAACAAAAATGTATTCTGGAAAGGGCGAAATTCCATTTATTAAGGTCTATAATTTGACATTTAATACACAGCTTGATTTTAGAGTTGAGCCAACCTATGTTGACAAAGAAACTCACGAAAATTTTCTTGCACGTTCAAAAGTTTTCCCGGGAGATGTGTTGATGAATATTGTTGGTCCCCCAATGGGGAAAGTATCAATCGTTCCGAACACATATTCCGAATGGAATATTAATCAGGCAATTGCAAGATTTCGATGTAAAGACAGGATTTATAATAAATTTTTAGCGTATTATCTTAGTTTTGCAGAGACAGTTGAACAGATGAAGAAAAAATCCAAGGCAACTGCAGGACAGTTTAATCTTACGCTTGAGATTTGTCGTGAGTTACTAATTCCAGTTCCCGACATCGAGGAACAGTATAATATTGTTTTTCGAATTGATGAACATCTCTCTATGTGCGACAGCATAGAAAAAATAGTCGATACCGCTCTCGCACAGGCAGAAGCTATGCGACAGAGCGTATTAAAAGAAGCATTTGAAGGGAGACTTGCATAATGGCAGGTGAAAATACATCAGCAATTGTATCAAAGGTATGGGGGCTATGCAACCCTCTCCGTGATGACGGCGTTTCTTACGGCGATTATCTGGAACAGCTTACCTATCTGATTTTCTTGAAGATGTCAGATGAGTATTCCAAGCCGCCGTATAAGCGTGATACAGGTATTCCGAATGGATATACTTGGTCGGATATGAATACGCTGAAGGGTGCGGAACTGGAAACACAATATAAAAACACCCTCGAAAAGCTCGGCGAGGAAGGTGGTATCCTCGGACAGATTTTCAAGGGCGCTATCAATAAAATCAGCAATGTGGCAATTCTTTATCGTGTTGTGCAGATGATCGATAAGGAAAACTGGGTAGGTATGTCTTCCGATGTCAAGGGAGAAATCTACGAAGGCTTGCTGCAGAAAAACGCTGAAGATATTAAAAGCGGCGCAGGACAGTACTTTACTCCTCGTCCTCTGATTAAAGCTATGGTAGAGTGTGTTCGCCCGGAGCCGGGAAAGACCATTGCAGACCCTTGCTGCGGCAGCGGAGGATTTTTCCTTGCCTGTCAGTCATTCCTTTCCGATCCAAAGAATTATACCCTTGACCGCAGTCAGAAGGAATTCTTGAAAAACGAAACCTTCCACGGCAATGAAATCGTATCCGCTACATTCAAAACTGCACTGATGAATTTGTACCTTCATAACATCGGTGATATTTACGGCGAAATTCCGATTACCTTTGGTGACGCTCTGCTCTCTGACCCCGGTTACCGTGTGGATTATGTTCTGACAAATCCTCCGTTTGGCAAAAAGTCCTCGATTACATTCACGAATGAGGATGATGAGCAGGAGGAAGAAGACCTTGTATACAACCGACAGGATTTCTGGACAACCAGTTCCAACAAACAACTGAATTTCGTACAGCATATCAATACAATTCTAAAAGCCACAGGCAAGGCTGCCGTTGTTGTGCCGGATAATGTATTGTTTGAAGGTGGCGCAGGCGAAACAGTTCGTAAAAAGCTACTGGAAACCACAGACCTTCATACCATCCTCCGTTTGCCGACAGGTATTTTCTATAAGCCGGGTGTAAAGGCAAATGTGATATTCTTTGATAAGCGTCCGGCAAGTCCTGAAAAGCAGACAAAGGAAGTGTGGATATATGACCTTCGTACCAATGTTCATTTCACCTTGAAGCAGCACCCGATGACCGACGCCGATTTGCAGGATTTTATCACTTGCTACAATCCTCAAAATCGTTATGAGAGAAAGGCAACATGGTCAGAAGAAAATCCTGATGGACGTTGGCGGAAATTCACAATTGACGAGATTTTGGAGCGAGATAAGACCAGTCTTGATATTTTCTGGATAAAGGACAAATCACTTGCTGATTTGGACAACCTCCCTGCTCCCGATGAATTGGCGGAGGATATTATCGAAAATTTACAGTCAGCATTGGAAAGCTTCAGAGAACTCCAAGCACAGCTGAAGAAATAAAGGAGGGGAAACAGATGCTATATAATGTTTATTGCGATGAAACCTGTCATCTTGAACATGACGGAATAAACGTGATGGTCTTAGGTGCTGTTTGGTGTCCGCAAAACAAGCTCAAGGAAATTAATCAAAGAATCCGTGAGATTAAGGAACGCAACGGTGTTTCTCCTAAAATGGAATTGAAATGGACAAAAATCAGTCCTGCCAAGATTTATTTGTATCAGGATATTGTAAATTATTACTTTGATGATGATGACCTTCATTTCAGAGGTGTAATTATTCCAGATAAATCAAAGCTTGACCACGCTCGTTTCCATCAAACCCATGATGACTGGTATTACAAGATGTATTTCGATATGCTGAAGGTAATTTTTAACCCTCGTGATAAGTATGAAGTGTATATTGACATAAAAGACACCAATTCCTATCGCAAGGCACAAAAACTGAAAGAAGTATGCAGCAATTCAATGTACGATTTTTCTCATACAGTCATTCAACGCCTACAGCCGATACGCTCTGAAGAAGTTCAAATTATGCAATTGGTTGATATTCTTATTGGCGCAGTTGGATATGAAAACAGAATTTTCCCGGACGGTTTTGAAAAAAGCGCTGCCAAAAAAAGGACTATCGACTTGATGAAAAAGAGATCTGGTTATACCATGACTAAAACAACTTTATTGCGTGAGGAGAAACTTAATCTTCTTGTATGGGATGCGAGAGGTGCGGAATGAATGGGAATTGTTGGCTACCGAATTTAGAATACTATGATTACTATGACTCGTGGGATGAATATCAAGATACCCTCTATTCTATCTTTAAATCGGATTTCATAGACAGTCACTCGCAGTTTGAAGGTAAGCAAGTCAATATAAGAAGACATCCTATAGAATATGGAAAAGAGGAAGCTTTCTTTCATGTGACGTGTCAGGATTATTTGAAGGATGGAGAAAGAGTTCCTGATTTTAGACGATGCGAAAGAATTCGATGGGTACGCGCTTTTATTGAAAATTATAAGTGCGATTCTACTTTGTGTGATGAATGTGATGGTGTAAAAGTCTGGAAGATGCCGTACAAAAGCAACTACAGAGTTCATATGTTGTTAGAAGAAGAGCGATATATGGTTGTTGTTGAACCGAGAGAAAATTATTGTCTGCTTATAACTGCATTTTACCTTGAGCATGACCACACTTTACGCAAAAAAGTAAAGGAATACGAAGCCAATAGAGACTGCGTCTAAAAAAGTTTCCATTCACGTTTGCGTGAAAACCATTGACAAATCTCCAAAAATGCATATAATAAAAGTAGCTCATCTGCCACGAGTAGAAGGAGTTCCTGAAGACGTTATGCATTTGCATAGCGTTTTTTGCTTTAATCAAAATTTTAGAATATCATAAAAGACAAAACGAAAACACCCACACAGGAGCATTTCTACTCTTGTGTGGGTGTTCTTCATGTCCGCACTCTTTGAAGGTGTCACTCAAAAATTCTCGTTTTACGAAAATTCCTTTGTTGCACCGCCGAATACGGGTTCTTTTTTTATTTAAATTTTTCTTCCCTGTTGAAATTGAGCAAACAAATCGACTTTTCGTTCATAGCATTCCACGATACGTCTTATCCTCTCCGGTTCGATTTTTGAATCTTTACGATACATTTCTTGTATAAAACTGGCTGGCGGCAATTTATCAATATCAACCAAAGAACGGTCTTGCACATAAGACAACAATTTGAGTTCTTTGCTTGCAAAACTAGACACTTTGACGTCTAATAAATCCTTTTCTAAGCTTTTAACTGCAGACCCAACAAAAAAAGATTTTCCGGAATCATAAATTGGTGCCATTTGCAAAAAATCTAAAGATTCTGCATCTCGCAAAATTGCCACATTTGATAAATGCCGGTCCGTGTTGGACAGAATAAAATCCGTCATAATCTGATATTCAAGATGCTGTCGTAACAAATCAACATCAATGCCGTGTTTACCACAAATAGCGATAAAATGTTCATAGGTAGATAAGCTGTTTGGCTGCTTTTCAGAAGTGATAATATCATAAGCGGATACTAATTCTTTATTTAAACTTGTAAAAGCTTTACTGATACAGCCAAAATCATATTCTCTTCCCGTGATTTTTATCAATTGGTATGGTGTATAATTATTGAATCCTTGCTTTTCGTGCAATTTGGTAGCAATTACTTCATTAATACTTTCACTAGATAATTCATTTCGATTTCCCTTGACCAGCATTCGTTCTCCGTTTTGTATAATCCAGCTTTTTTCAAGCTGTCCTTGTAAAGAGGAACAAGGGTTATATTCATTTATCGGATTGGAGTCTGTACCATCATAAACAAGTGATAAACTTCCACAAAAATCATTGTCATATAAATTGACTTTTTCCCACGTTAAATCAGAGTCTATCGGATTAATCCAATAATAATCCGTAAGACTTAGCCCTAAATTTTTCACCAATAATTCTTGGGAAGTTATACAGCCTGCTTTCTCAAGCATTTCTTTGATTCTACCCTGACTTATAGGTACGGCTCGATTATTCCACCATTTTACTAGGCCTCTTGCATCCTGCCGATGCTGCAATGGGAACAAAGCGGAATCCCCTACAAAATTTCCTGTTTTATTGATTTCTCCGCTTTCCGATATATCTACCATGCACAACGGGTCGTTTTTTCTCATTAAAGTATAGAGCATTTTATCACTTCCTTCCCCATAATCAAATCGATGATAAAATCATCTACAATAAAACTGGCAATGTCACGCAGACATTGAGTGTTTTCTTTCATTGCTTTACATAATTCAAAAGAGTATGTTTGCCCATTGTGCGAAAAGGCGACATAATATTCGATTCCATACATATATACATCGACAGATATATGATATTCTGATGTTTTAAGTTGACATATATGCTCAGCATATCCTAAAGAACATTGATATTCTTCCAACATTCTGTACAACTCTTCCATTGTTAATCCAAGAGCTTTCGCAATTTTTACAAAAGTTTTTGTTTTTGCACACAATATGTCTTTTCTTCCGTTAATCAGGTCAGCTAACGTACTATATGGAATTTCTGCCTGTTTACAAATTTCCTGACGTGATTTACCAGACCATTGCACAATTTCTTTTAACGTCATAGTATCCCTCCTTTACGCTTATTATATTACGCTACAGCGTAAATGTCAAGGAGGTGCGGATATCCCTAATCCTTCTGCCCCACCAGATTGTTTAACCATATTCCCTTTATCAGCAAGATAAAGCCAAGGATAGATTTTAACACATCCACACCGCAAACAATCAAATATAAAGGAAAAATCGGAATATCCGTAAATCTCGAAAGACAATATGCCAACGGGATGGTAACACACCAGATAAAACAACTGTCAAACAAAAAAGTAATGATGGTCTTTCCGCCGGAACGTATGGTAAAATATGTGGCATGTAAAAATGCATTTACCGGCATATAAAGTGCCAGGATACAAATAAATCCGGTGGCAAGATGTCGAATTTCCTCCGTCGTCTCATAAATCTTTGGAAAATAAAGGGAAGTACCTGCTAATGCTAATGCTATAAAAATACACAATGTGGTGGAACAAAATATAATTCGATAAGCCGTATATTTTGCCTCTTTCATTTTACCGGCACCCAAAAGCTGTCCCACTAAAATCGCCACACTATTGCCAATGGACAAAAAAACCACATTAAACATATTATTTAAGGTATTGGAAATATTCATGCCCGCAACTACATCAAGGCCTCGCACCGAATAGCATTGCATCAGCATGGCCATACCGGAGGCCCACAGACCCTCATTTACCAAAAGAGGGGTTCCCTTTATTGCTATTTCCTTTGCCAACTTTACTGGAATTTTCATCGTACGGTAAAGTCCCTTTACAAATGGATTTTTGTCTTTTTTGGTGTGAACCCACACTACCACGATAAGCATCTCCACTACACGGGCGACAACCGTACCGATGGCTGCTCCTCTGGCTCCCAGAGCCGGCAAACCAAACTTACCAAATATCAAAATATAATTAATGCAGAAATTAATGACGACAGAGAGAATCCCCGCTTTCATAGGGAGCAAGGTCTCCCCCGTTTCTTTTAGTGTTCCTGCATATGTCTGAACCACTGCAAATGGAACAAAGCTAATCATGACAATATGGAGATAGTCAAGACCATGCTTCAATGTCAAACCGGCATCTGTCGTTCCATTTTCTGTTTGAAGATAAAGCTGAATCAACTCCCCACCAAATAATCCCATCACAAGTAAGCCAACCAATGTCAGCATCCCACATAAGATCATCTTAAAACGCATGGAGTAACGGATTCCTTCATAATTTCTTTGACCATAAAATTGGGCCGTGTAGATCCCCGGTCCGGAGACGGCACCAAATACAAATAAATTAT
This sequence comes from Eubacterium sp., assembly GCA_022769325.1. Classification (GTDB taxonomy): domain Bacteria; phylum Bacillota; class Clostridia; order Lachnospirales; family Lachnospiraceae; genus Eubacterium_F. The sequence goes on from JALEKC010000054.1 coordinate 6,888, forward strand.
ATACAAAAATCAATTGATTGGCGATGGCAACTCCCGTCATTTGTTCTGTTCCCATCTGTCCCACCATAACATTATCAAGCATACTGGCAAAATTTGTGATTGCCATCTGTATCATCATAGGAACCGCAATGGCAAATAAATGACGATAAAAATTGCGATCCCCGATTACTTTTTCTTTCATTTTTTTCACCTCAACTATCACTAACACTTATTCTTCTTTTTGAAAATGAATTCCCTCCGAAGTCCAGATTTCATTTTCCTTGTCTACCAAAATGAGGGACAGATTATTATCTTTTGCAAACGCAATGGCTTTGTCCTTTCCCATGACAAAAAGAGAGGTGGCAAGAGCATCCCCTTCTTCGCCACGGTCACAAATCACCGTAACGCTTACCAGATTACTGTCGGCAGGGGCACCGGTTCGCGGATCCATGATATGATAATAACGCTTTCCATTCTTTTCAAAAAAGCGCTGGTAAGAACCGGAGGTAATAACTGCTTTTTCCCCCACTTCCAAGGTTCCCAGCACGCTTTGTCCATCGGAAGGATTGGTAATACCAATGGTAAATTTGCTTCCATCCGGTTTTTGTCCGAAAGTCTGAACATTTCCTCCCAAAGATACCACACCTGCTACCGCACCTTCTTTTTTGAATAATTCCACCAGTTTTTGAGATAAATATCCTTTGGCAATTCCCCCAAGATCAATCTCCATCCCCTTTTTTAACTGCACCGTATTGTCTTTTTTCAATACGATCTGCGAAGCGTCCACCTGCTTCAGCAACTCCTTTCGCAGACTTTCATCCGGTACCTGATATTTTTGCGTAGTAAATCCCCAGGCTCTCACAATAGGATAAATAGATATATCAAACAGGCCCTCCGTTTTTTCCGTTATTTCCTTACTGATACGAATCAACTCATAGGTTTCATCCGAAACCTTAACGGGATTTCCCTGGGCTTTATTACATTTGCTTACATCACTGTCTTCCACATTGACAGAAAAAAGCTGCTCGTATCGTTGAATCAATTTTCTGGCATCGGCTAATATCGTATCCGGTTCTTCAGCATAAATAGTGATATCCATAACGGTATCCATGGCAAAAATCTCTTCTTTTTGCGCCGTTATTTCATCATCCGCGGACTGTCTATTCTGCATCGCCTTTACAAAGAACAGAGCCACCAAAAGCCCTGCCAGAAGGCATACCATAATTCCTACTATTTTATTCCTCTTTTTCATTTATTGCACCCGCTTCGTCCTTCCTCTTTCGCCTGCTGTCTTGAAAATACACAACCACAGTAATTTTGACGATACAATTGGTATTCTTTTGACAATTCAATGCTTCTTTTATATCCATTCTTTTTCTTGAAATCGGATGGAAGATAAGCAATACCATATTCCTCTCCCAGCTGCTCGCCAAGTTCCATGAGTTTGTCTGCATCCTTGTGAGGACTGATGGAAAGAGTGGTGCAAAAATAGTCCGCCCCATAATCCACTGCCGCTTTTGCCGTCTCCCGAAGCCGCATTTCATAACACAAAAAGCATCTTTTCCCCCGCTCCGGTTCTTTTTCAAGCCCTTTCACCATCTCAAAAAAGGAGTGATTGTCATAGGTTGCGTCCACAATCCTTATTTCACCCGGATATTTCTTTTCAGACACCAGACGAATCAACTCTTTCTTTCTCTTCTCGTATTCTTCCTGCTCTGTAATATTGGGATTATAAAAAAACAAAACAAGATGAAAATGTGAGGATAAATATTCCGTCACATAACTGCTGCAAGGGGCACAACAGCAATGCAAAAACAGCACCTTTTTCTCCTGTTCTTTATCCAGTTTTTTTAGTAAATCATCCAATTCTCTTTGATAATTTCTTTGATTCACAATTCTCACCTGTTTTCTTATTATTTTAATCCAATGACTGCACAAAGATTGCCTCTTTTTCCTCCTGTAAATCGATGAGAAAATAGTATATCCGGGTGGCAATTCGTGCATAACCCACTTATCTGAATGTGCTCTTCCAGGCAACCTGCATGCAGCAAAATCTGTTTGTTTGCCTCCCACAAATCCAGCCAGGCATGCCCATTTCCTTTGTCCTCATAGAAGTTATTCATCCACGGAAAAGCATTACTAAATTCATCTATGACTTCCTGGCTGACTTCATAACATTTGCGGCAAATAGAAGGTCCGATTACCACAAGAATATCTTCCGGTCGGGACCCAAATTCTTTCTGCATACGCAAAATCATTTTCTCTCCCATGGACTGCACGGTTCCTCTCCATCCGGAGTGAGCATTTCCTACTGCCTTCTTTACCGGATCATAAAAAATCAAAGGCACGCAGTCTGCAAAAAAAGTCATCAGCATCACTCCCGGTTCATTTGTAACCAAACCATCGATTTCCTTGATTCGTCGATTGGGATAAGCATAGACATCTCCGGTATCTTTTTTTCCCACACGAAGAATGTCTGTCTTATGAACCTGCTGTGTCAGTACCAACTCTGAAGTGTTGTATCCAATGGCTGCCGCCAGGCGCTCATGATTTTCTTTGACCTTTTCTTCCTCATCGCCACGGGTAAAGCTGATATTCATGGAACTCCATTCTCCCTCACTCACTCCACCGAGTCTGGTAGAAAATCCATGAATTACCGGCATATCCCGAAACATATCAAATTGAATAAATGGAACCTCCTGCCGCGTCACAACAGAAATCCCTTTGTATTGTTCAAACATTTTCATCACCTGTCCCTTCACATAGTTTTCAGTATACTACAATAAAACCAAAAAGAACAGAGCATTTTTTATTTTATCTCTTGAATAACCATCACATATTTTAGTATAATACTAAGGAAACGTTGTGAAAAGAAAGGATGAACAAGAATGCCCTCATTTTATGCCCATAACCGATTTGGAAAACAAGTGTACAAACAATTTCCAAAAGAATTAAAACAGATCATAAATACGTATCCCTCTGCTTATAAAGCTGGTTTACAAGGTCCGGATTTTTTGTTTTTTTACCGTCCCTTTTTGCCATGTCACATCAATACTCTGGGCCACTCCCAGCACAAACAACCTCTTTTGCCTTTATTGGAAACCCTCCGGACAAGCTTCCAAAAAAAGGGTCGAAATTGTCCGGAATATGCTTATCTTCTCGGCTTCATTTGCCATTTTATGCTGGATAGCGAGGCACATACGTATGTAAATAAAAAATCCAAAGAACCCGGATTTAATCATCTTGTCATGGAAATGGAATTTGATCGCTATTTAATGAAAAAAGATGGGATTTCTCCTCTCACCTACCCTATTTGGCGTCATATTCAGTGGGATTATCAAACCATCGAAGCCATCCATGGTGTTTATAAGCACTTTCATCTCTCCAGCCGTGACATCGAAAAATCATTAAAATCCATGGCATTTTACAAGTGGCTTGTCACGACAGGAAAGAGCCTTCGTCGCCTGATTCTCCGTCTTTTGATGGTATTGTCTCTGCATTATCGCAAATTGGAAGGTCATATGATGAATCTTTGGCCAAAAAAGACAGCCAAAATCACCAATCCTGTTTTATCCAAGATTTATGATAACACGCTGGAGTCCTGTCTTGAAATACTTCTTGACTTTGACCAAACCTTTTTTACGGATAAAAAACTAAATCCCCGGTTTCAAACAACCTTTCAAAGCCGGGAGACAATGGCTTCATAAAATGCGGGGAAATCCTTTTTCAAATTAAGTACTTGTCCCTTTTCATTCATAAAGCAATGTTCGGAATGAGCTTCACAGACGTCGCTTCCATCCTGCTTTTTCATTTCATAAGCAAGTTTTAGGCGCACTCCTTTGCATTCTTCTACCGATACCACAATTGTCACCCTGTCTGCAAATGTGGTATTATTTTTGTACTTACAATCAATTTTAGTGACAGGAGAAATCACACCAATCTCTTCTAATTTGTCATAATCCCAGCCTATTTTTTTCAGAAAATCCACCCGGGCTTCTTCCATCCAGCGAATGTAATTAGAGTGATGGGTAATTCCCATTTTATCCGTTTCATAATATTGAACATCATGTATATATTCTATTTTTTCCATCATATTATTCCTTTCCTTTGCAATTAATATGTAATCGGCGTTCGAAGCATTCCCTCCGAAATCCAGTAGAATATCTTTTTTTCTTGCTGTCTTTTTTATTATTTTGTGTCGAATTTTCAGATTTTTTTCTCCATACAAACAAAATCTTTTCCAAACAAATTGCATTCCCCCACCGTTTCAAAGCCGATTGCTCGATATGATGCAAGTGCAATTTTATGACCGGTTTTTACCAGAATGTGGACACCTTTTTTCCCCTCCTTCTTAAGAAGGTCAAATACAAAATGCATCATTTCTTTGGCTAACCCACAATTTTGCATATCTTCTCGCACACAAAGTCTGGATACTTCAGCACTGGGAAAAAGCTTCTTGTTCCAACAAGCAAGCTTTTCAACCTCTTCATCCGCATCAATAGAAATTGCTGCAATTATTTGTCCCTCCGTATTCTTCATGATAAACAGTGCATTTCTGGATAAATCAAATTCAATCGTTTTTTCATTTGGGTAGTCCTCACTCCAGTCAGCCGGGCCATAAAGCATCGTTCGATAGAGATTAAGGATTTCCTGTTTATCCTCCCTCTTCGCTTTATAGATTCGATTCATTTGCTTTTCCCCTTTCCAAATTTTAATCACTCGAATTCAATAAAAATAGAATTTATTCTTCTATCTTCTTCGGAAGTACTCCAGATTCCTTCGCAATCCTTTTTTCAGATTCTCGTAATTTTCCTCTTGCTTCCGTTCTCTGAATATAAGCACATCTCGCACCGCATTACTGCCAATCTCAACCATTTTGACGGCGTCGGCAAAATGGTCTGAAACCTCTATTTCAGCACTTTTACAAGATTCCATTGCTCGATTTATCGCATCTTTAAATCTACGCCATGTTGTATAACCCAAACATCCCATAAGCTCTCTTGCATACCAAAATTCAACTGTTCCATCCTCTGTTGTGTGCATAATATCATCAAACATTTTTTCATAGTACTTATTGTTTTCTTATCCATTATTTCTTATCCTCTGTCTTCTCTTGATTCTTTTTATCAGCCAACTGCTCTATCCGAATCTTATACTCCATCAAACGCAAAAGATATGTCGGAACTCTCCGGTTGCCTAATTCCCAATCTGTTTCCGTCATATACGGAATTTCAAAATACTCGCAAAATTCTTTTCTATTCATACCGGTACGTTCTCTTAATTTTCTCAATTCTTCTCTTGCTTCCATAGTCCTCTCCTTTATGCATTGCATAAATAAATTATATAATTTTTATTACCTACGGTCAATAACCTATTTTCATAAAAACAATGAACCTCGGCAAAAACTTTACCGAGGCTTACTATAAATCCATTATTATACTCACATGTGAAATAACACTTTCAATCCAACCATTTCTATACCGCAGATTGGTCAGCGGTACACTATCAACCCGACTATTTCTATACCACCTATCGGTCTGTGGTAAACTTTCAATCTTACTATTTTGAACGCTCTTTCGTATGTATCACATCCCACTCTCGCAGGATGCCGGTAATCCTTATGCCGCTTCCTTAAACCGCTCCAGAAATCTCTTCGCATAAGCCTCATACCGAAGTCTTTTTCCCTCTGCATCATCACGCCAAGTTTCCGGATCATAGTGAAGCTCTTCAAGTATATCTTGCATAACCAATAACCCATATTTCTCCATCATCTCGTCC
>JALEKC010000095.1 GCA_022769325.1 Eubacterium sp.
TGTCCCTGCTCAAAGGATATCTCGCTTTTAGCCTGATACTTCGTACTATCTGCAAGTGTCTTTCCATTTACATTAATTTGCGTCATCTGGATATATTTTGATGGCTTTGTGCTCTTTATTGCATGAGGCTCAAAAGAAATCTCTTCCTCCATCTCATCCTTCTGCGGGTTCGGTTCTGTATTCCCATCTGATTTTTTATCTTCTTTTTCATCTGGTTTTTCGTCTGGCTTTTCGTCTGTTTTTTTGTCTATTGCCTCCTCTATTTGGAATACCTCGGATACCACTTCCTTCGATTCTTTTTCTTCTTTCATAACCGATAGCGCAAAAAAACCTACCACAAAGTAAGCCGTTAATACGGTTACAACCAAAAACCACGCCAATACTTTTTTCATTGGATTAACCTCCATCCATTTCATTCTCGTTTTGCATACTTTATTCCTTGTTAACATCCAAATACAGTATATCATATTTCTGTGCTATTTGCGCTAAATTTTTTTCCTTCGTCAAAACAGTGCACGATTGTTCCAATAATGGGTAAAATGTTATCGATACATGCAGACGCAAAAGTGGAGTAGTCACTCCAGTGATTACTCCACGAAAAAGGATCCTATTTTCACTTTACACCGTCCAATTTCCGCTGCATTGCAGAAAATAATTCGGAATATTTCAGCACCCTTTCCTCAATCTTGTAACTCGTTACATGCAAGGAAAGAGGAATCTCCATTTCTCCATATTTAAACGGTTCTCCATTATGTGATGATATCTCTTTTACAATTTCATCCGCATACTCTTTGTTCTCTGAATTGGTAAGTGCAACAAATTCATCCCCGCCAATTCTAAACACAATGTCTTCCTCCCCACACGCAGCTTCAAGCCTTTTTAACGCCGTCAATATAGCAATGTCGCCTGCCTCGTTTGATATTTCATTAATCGGGACAAGTGACTTTATATCAACTCCCACAAAATAACAATTTTCCTATACTCTGACGGAGTAACATGCCATACTTTTACAAAAGCCCTGGTAAATGCCTCGTTGCTACTGTAACCATATTTTATGGCTAAGTCTAAGAGTGACATGTCGGGATGCTGCTTTATCTCTTTTGCAGCACAACTCATCCGTCTTCGTGACGAATAATCCTTGATGCTCATATTGGTTACTAATCTGAAAAGCTTTTCAAGAGAGGATTTTGAACAGTATAAACTTTTGGCTATATCCTCTGTTCTAAATTCCTGTGTCAGGTTTGCCTCAATAAAATTTAAAGCATCTGTGATAAGCAAAAGATTCTCCATTCGTCAGCCTCCTTCCGATATCGTACCTTGATTATATCATCCTCTGTTTTTTTATTCTTGATATTTTGAGTAATTTCATCAGAGAATATAATCTGTGATACAATCATACCAATGAAAGCAAGTTTTCAAACTTCTCGTGAAATACTAAGGCAATCTCAAACTTTTGCGTTGTCAATTCTTTTACGTCATCTTACGTTGTCAAAAACACTAGACTTAACCAATTTGTTTTTTTGCAAGTGACAGAATCGCCTCCTGTGACACTTTTGAAAAATTAACCTTGAATGATACACCATTTTTAGCGGGTCATTCAACGGAGTGGAGCATCGTCCACTCCTCCTTAGTAAGATAAGTGTAGTGTTCTGTCCTTATGTCACCCATCAAGGCACAAGGCTTGTTTTCTTCGGTATGGTGATACTTAAATCCACACTTTTCCTGACAACGTTTTGATTTCTCGTTCCCGTCATAATAACCACACCATATTGCAGTGCAACCCAAATCCTCAAAAGCATGTCTTTGCAAAGCCCTTACTGCTTCCGGTATATATCCGTTTCCCCAAAATGGTACTCCTATCCAATATCCAATTTCAATTTCTGTATCGCTCGCTTTTGTGTGGGACTGTGCAGGTGGAATCAAACCAATGCTTCCTATCGCTCGATTATCCTCTTTTAAGCAAACCGCAAATGTTTCATCCGCAGATAAGACTCCCTTTATAACTTCAAGACTGTTTTCAACACTTGTATGTACCGGCCATCCGGCAATCGGTCCAACAGCGGGGTCTTTTGCATATTCGTATAAGTTTTCTGCATCTGATTCTTCCCACGGACGAAGAATCAATCTCTCTGTTTTAAATTCCATTTTTTCCCTTTCTTCAAAAACCTCTACTGCTTCAGGTAGTGCTACTTCACTAAGATGGCACTATACCATGTATAGCTTTATATATAAATCTCTTTTCAATATCATCTTCTATCAACAATTTATCTCGTAAAGCCATTTGAAATAATCTATTATCAAACACGCGAACATCTTCTATGCAGTCAACATATTGAATGCTTTTTCACACAGTTCTTCAACATACTCTGTCTTCGTTATCTCATCTAACCAGTCTTTCGGTATGGCATCTACTCCATAATACAGTCCGGCAAGTCCACCTGCAACTGCTGCCACAGTATCTGTATCATGTCCCATATTTACTACTTTCAACAAACACTCTTTCAAGGAATCCGTGGTAATCAGGCACCATACTGCTGCCTCTATCGTTTCAATTACGTAACCGCCGCTTCTCATATCCCTTTCCTCTGTCTGTTGTAGTTCATCCAAATGAAACAGCCTTGTAAAATGTATCATTTCATAATAATTATCCTTGTTCATTCCGTAAAACTTTAATCCTTTATCAATACCCGTTTGCAAAATGTTCTTAAGTGATGATTTACCTGCAGAATGAATCAGTGCATCAACCATTGCATAATATAATCCACATGCTATTTTACTTCTGAGATGATTATGTGTTAATCCGGACACTTTATGAATAAGCTTCATCTTATCCTCTTCCGAAGTCTCCTTATCTAATGCCAGAAAGATACATGCCGGGAGAATCCGCATTAAGGAACCATTACCATTAGAGTTTTCATCTGTGCATCCACAGTTGTCAATATTCTTGTCCTCTATATAGCAATAAATAGCATCGGTACAGGTATTTCCCTGATCAAAAGCCTCTCCATACTGTGTATATTTTCCTTCCAATTCCCACTTGCAGAAGCATTCCATAATATCTGTTAAATCAATTCTCTTATTGTTTACAATACTGTCAAGAGTAGCAAGTGCCATACTTCCATCGTCCGACCATGTACCTGCCGGCATATTATATGC
>JALEKC010000126.1 GCA_022769325.1 Eubacterium sp.
CTCCTTTAACATCTTAATTTTACAAAAAGGTTTTATTATTCCCTGTTCTCCTCTATCATATCCTCGATATGTCCCAATGCCTCCCTGAAATCATTATTTTGCACGCGGATTTCTATCCCTGTTTCTTCCAACTTTTCTTCGGAAAAATCTTCTTCGTCTGCCAAAAAGCGTCGGCACAGTTCTGCCACGCAAGGTGTCTTTTGCTCTTTTTCCCGTTTCAGGGCACGTTGGATGCGTTCAAAATCATCCACTTCGATATAGATTGGCACCACCTGCCGAATTCCAAAAAAGGTTTCCAGTTTGCAATATCCCTCTAAGGTTGTAATCAATATGTAATCCCCTTTGGAAAGGTCAATCTGGCCATCATTGGCAGTAAAATAGTACCAGGGGCCATGGACGGTTTGATATTGGCGGCATTCTATGATTTTTCCCGCTTCCTGCATTTCATGCAATTCCTCTTCCGTGACGAAAAAATATTCTTTTCCATAAGTCTCGCCGGCACGGATAGGTCGGGTGGTATAGGTCACCACCTCTTTTAAGTCTGGAAAATCTTCCACGATTTTCTGATATAGGGAATCTTTTCCCGTTGCACTTTTTCCCATGATGACAAACAATTTTCCCATTGATTACTCCTCCAATCTTTTCGAATCCAAATCTACGATGGCCACTTTGCCATCTTCCACTCCTTGCACTTCGTAACCCAAAGCGATTCCCGACTGCAGCACTTCCACAATTTCCTCAGAGAATTCTTCACCGGCTGTCACAAAAGGAATCCCCGGTGGATATAGGTAAACATCTCTGGCTGACACACATCCTGCTGCCTCGGATAACCTTCGATAAACCTTTGGCAACCTTTCCACTTCACAACTATAATATCGTCGTTTCGGGGGCTTTATATCATAAGAAAACACCCTTTTTTTCTCCTTCGGTACGATGGACAATTTGGCATCCAGAGAAAGAAGGGCTTCCGCCAGACGGTCAAAATGTCGCCTCTCATCGCAAAAACTAGTCATGGCAATAGCATAATCTCCACAACTCATTTCCAACTGAATTCGGAACTTTTCCAGCAGGTTATCTTCCAACTGCTGCCCGGTCCAGGGGGTCTTTGCCGTGCTAATTACAATTTTCGACAGTTCCATTTGGGGATGGGTTATCACCTCAAGATGCTTCAATTCTCGCATTTTTTCACGAAACATTTGAAGATTCTCAACATACCGGGCAAAGCCTTCTTTCCCCGCTTTTTCCACCGCAGAAAAGCACTGAGCCATACCCGCCATCAAAATATAAGAGGGGCTGCTGGATTGATAGGTCTGCAATGCCCAGGTAAGGCGCTCCTCATCCACCAATTCCCCCTGATAATGAAGCACCGCTGTCTGGGTAAAAGAAGGCAAAGTCTTATGAAGGCTTTCAATGACGATATCCGCCCCCTGCTGCACCGCGGTGGGCGGGAATTCCTTACTCCAATTAAAATGAGCGCCGTGAGCTTCATCCACAATCAGAGGAATCCCTTTTTCATGACATAACTCTGCAATGGACTGAATGGGGGATACCATCCCCTCGTAAGTGGGAGAAGTCACGATGACACAGTGTACCTCCGGATGCTCTCGAAGAGCTTCTCTTACGTTCTCTGCCGTCACTTCTCCGGCAATCCCCAGTTCTCCCATCGTTCCCTTCAGACGTTCCGGATAGACATATATTGGCTTTAACGAAAGAAGTTTTATGGCATTGTATACCGATTTATGACAATTGCGCGCCACCAGAATCGTATCTCCGGTATGGCAGCAAGCCGTAATCCCTGACAATATCCCACAAGTACTGCCATTGACAAGAAGATAGGACTTTTTCGAGCCATACCATTGGGCAACATCCTCAAGTAATTCCTTAATAATTCCTTCCGGATGATGCAAATCATCCACTCCCGGAACTTCCGTCATATCTATTTGATAGGGATTTTCCATTACACAAGCCGGATTTCTCTTATGTCCGGGCATATGCATGGGGTAAATATCCGATTGGGAATATTGCCATAGGGCATCCAAAAAATGATTCTTCATCAAACTATCTCCTCATGATTTCATGATGTATTATTTTATAGTATACCTATTTTCCACTTGTATTTCAATAGCAAGTCATGTTAAGATATTATTTATAATAAAAAACGCGAAAGCGTGGAAATGGAGAATCCTATGACAAAAATAGTACTAATGGCAGATGCCTTCTCAAAAAATTCTATGATGGGGATGGTTATTGTGGCATTGACATGTATGGGAATACCTTTTATCCTTTTGGCTTATATGAAAACCAAGACAGGAGCCAGCATCACTTCTTTCTTAAAAGGTATGCTTTTCTATGCCCTTTTTTCTTTTGGACTCAGTGGGCTACTCAACATTCTTCTATTGGGAGGTTTGTCCCTATCCTCCTTTTTAAACCGCAGCATCCATCCGGTATATTATGCTCTTTATGGTGCTATCCTTTCCGGTGTGGTAGAAGAGGCAGGTAAGTATGTGGGGCTGAAATATATGATGAAGAAGACACCAACGAAGCAAAATGCTCTGCTCTTCGGATTGGGACATGGAGGTTTTGAGGCACTTGCCTACGGTAGTTCTCTTTTTATGGGAAATTTTGTATTGGCACTTATGGTAAATTCCCTGGGGGTAGATGAATATTTTAAAAAGCTGGATATAACCGGAGATAAACTTATCGAACAAAAAAACAACCTGGCTATTTTGATGGCAATTCCCACCAGTGAATATGTAGCCTATGGGTTCGAGCGGATACTCTGCCTTGCATTGCAAATTTCCCTTACTATTCTTGTATTTATGGCAGTAAACAATGAAAAACTCAAGTCGATGCTTCCCATCGCAATTTTACTTCACATCATTGCTTACATACCTTCCTACTTAAACAATGTAGAAATCTTAAATTTAACCTTCAACCTACTCATTACCGGAGGAATTTGTGTTATCGTGAGTGCCTATGTCTATCGAATTTATCATCAAATTCGAGACGATGGAACAATCCCTTCAAAAAGTTCTTCAAAAATCTCTTGACAGAAGCAACTATTTGCGTTATGATAAAGACAAATCAATGGTGATTCGCATAAGGCGAGTTGCCATTTTTTTATTTTGCCGTTATCATTGGGATAGCCTAATGATTGCCTATATATAGTTTAGTTCTCTATTCCCCAGAAAAAGG
>JALEKC010000182.1 GCA_022769325.1 Eubacterium sp.
TTCTTCTTGATTTTCATTATAGAAAGCAAGTCCCTGCAACAACGCATGCAAAGCTTCCAACTTGTCATCCATAGACTGGTTGACTTGGTAAGATTGAATCTGTCGCTGAAGTCTTGAACACAAATCAATCTTATCATACAAGGTTTGTTCATCTTCCTTGATAGAAACGGTTGAAATTGTTTGATACGCATCAATATACTGCTCTTTGGCATATTGATTTTCTGCCTGTTTTATGTTATTCTTTCGCGGCACCAGCCATACCCCCAGCAGGATAGCAATACCTATGGTGGCAAATAAGATAAACACAATGGTGGCACCTATCGGATTGATTTTTCCAACCACTTCTGTTTCTTCCATGGCTGCACGCTCTTGCTTCAGCCGCTTCTGTTCTTCCTTCTTTTCTGCTTTCTTTGCCTCTTTTTCTGCTTTTATCTGTTTCTTTCGTTCTTTCTCCTCCTGGCTTTTCTTTTCCTTTTCTTCCTTGTCAAGCTGTAATTTTTTCTCTTTTTCTAACGCAGCTGCCTGCTTTTGTAAAAAGGCTTCTTCTTCTAACTCTCTTTCTTTTTCTTCCAGCGCGGCAGTTTCTTCCGTTATGATATTGCCAAAGAGACGCTGCCAGATACTATTTTTTTCTTTTTTCTCTTTTTTGGGTTTCTTTTCTTTTTTCTTTTTGGTTTTCTCTTTTCGAGGAGGAATGGTTTGTACGGCTTCTTCTTTTTCTTCCTCGTTCAGACCAGACTCCTGCATAATCTCGTCAAGGGCAAAAATATCGTCATATTGAGTTTCTTCCTGCATCTGAGACTCCGGCTCCATGGCCTCTTCTTCACCCTCACTGTAACCAACGGCTGACAAAGCATCTTGAAAAATGTCATCCACAGCAACCGGCTCCTGCGAAAGTTCTACCTCTGCCGTCTCCTCTGCTTCCGGTTCCGACTTGTCCTCTTCCTCCGGCTGCTGAAGCAAATCCAGCATTGCTTCCACATCTTCAAACCCACTTTCCATCTCTTCTTCCGAAACCACTTCCGGCTCTTCTTCCAATTCTAACTCTGGGGCGATTTCCGGTTCTAAGGCAATTTCCGGCTCTAAGGCAATTTCCGGCTCTGGCTCTAACTCTGGCTCCAACTCCAGCTCTTCTTCCGGCCAAATATCCGGCTCGTCTTCCGAAACTGCTTCCGGTTCTTCCTCCATGGTTGCTTCTGGCTCTGGAGCAATTTCCGGCTCCGGCACCACTTCCGGCTCTGACTCCACTTCTGGCTCTGGAGCAATTTCTGGTTCTGGAGTGGGTTCCGGTTCTGGGGCGGTTTCCGGCTCTGACTCCACTTCTGGTTCTGGAGTGGGTTCCGGTTCTAGGGTGGTTTCCGGCTCTGACTCCACTTCTGGCTCTGGAGCAATTTCCGGTTCTGGCACCACTTCCGGCTCTGGCTCTATTTCCAGTTCCGGCTCCGGCAAAAACTCATCCCCAAATTCCTCATATAAATCTTTTAATTCTTTTAATTCCTCTTTGGGATCTGAATTTGATGGGATTCCTGAACCATCCGGCAAGTCACTCAATACTGCCAATGCTTCATCTAATCCAACCTTATCGATATCTGCTTTATAATTATTTTCCTTAACTTTTTCCAATCCCGCCGCCTGTGGTGATTTTGAAGCATTATTAAGCAATTGATCCAAATAGGATTCTCCTTCTTTTCCTGCCATGTTCTGTTGTTTCCCTCCATTCAACCACAATGACAGACCAGTCTGACACACAGCCTGGTCTGTCACTATTTTATATTTGTTTTATCTAATTCAACAACAAATCCAATTGTCGTACAAGTTTACCAATTTCCGGTTTCGATAACTGTGCATCTACGCCAAGGGACTCTCCCTTCCGTTTCATCTCATCATTTACCAAAGAAGAGAATATCACAACCGGCAATCCTTCAAAGCGTGAATCATCTTTAATCAATTTGGTTAAGTGATGTCCATCCATCTGCGGCATCTCAATATCTGTAATAACCAAAGAAATATCTTCCCCTACTTTTCCTCCGTCAGCAACAATTCGTTGCAAGGTCTCCCAAGCCTCCTGTCCATTGGTGGTTGGAATCAAATGTGTATATCCGGCACGTGTCAGACATTTTTTCAACATTTCCAGCAAAAGTGGAGAATCCTCTGCCAATAAAATCGGGCATTCATGTCTCGAGCGCTCACCCATGGCATCAATTTCCGACAATTTCAATCCGGTTTCCGGATTAATCTCGGAAACAATCTTTTCAAAATCGAGAACGATAATGATTCGATTGTCTACTTTGGCAATTCCCGTAGCTGCACTTTTACCGGTTGCACTAATGGTAGAATCCGGTTTCGCAATATCTTCCCAGGAAATACGGTGAATTCCAAGAACTTTTTGCACATGAAATGCGGTATGTAAGTTATTAAAATTCGTAATAATATACATATCATTCTCTGCATCTGCAGACTGTGGTATTCCAAGAGCCTTTGACAGGTCAATAACTGTAATCAGCATATCACGAGGCATAAAGATCCCTTCAATAAAAGGATGTGCATTGGGAACCGGTGTCGGTGTCTGATATTGACACAATTCCCGAATCTTGGCAACATTAATTCCATAATGCTGGGTACCAACTTCAAATTCCAATAATTCCAATTCATTTGTCCCACTCTCCAATAATATTTCTGTTTGTTTTTCTGCCACGATAATCTCCTCCTTTTTCATTTGGATTCTTTTGCGAATCAATCATCTACATCATCATACAAACCATCTGATCCATCCAACTCCATGGTATGCAATGTACGAACTTTTCTTCGCTCTTCTTCCGACGTTTCCAATATGTACTCCTTAATCTCGGAACAATTCTTTATATGGGTCAACATCAATTTTGCATCTGTTACATCCCCGGAATAACAAATCACGGTACCGAGTTTAAAAATTCTTTCCCATAGACTTCGAACCAATTTTACATCCTGAATTTTATACATCAGGGTGTCATCTTCTTCCGTTCGAAGCAATCCCTTTTTTATGTTTATTTTCTTATCGCTCACCGTATATGTTGTAAAAGACAAGGGTAATCCAAAAAATAAACTTCGCTTTTTTTCCCTATACTGATATTCCATATGTAGTCCTCCATTTACTTGGTATCTGTTTTTAGTAAAATGGTATGAGCCTTTTCCCCATCCTTTATGGTAAGCACCATGGTCTTTGCCTTGGTTTCTTCCTTGGGAATATTGTACATCAAAACCACTTTCTGCACTTCCCCCGGTGACAATGTCGTCTTAAAATAATTCAAGCCGCCATTGGTCAGCATAACAATCGTGGGATTGTACATGGTTTCATCCAACATCAACTCATAATTAATTCTCCGCTGAATCAAATCAACTTTCTTCTTACTGTCCGTTTGATTCTTCGCTTCAAAATTCAGAACAAGAAATTTCTCACCTTTTTTTGCCGTCATTGGATAATCTGACTTTTTCGGATATTTACTGCAGATATCATAGGATTGATAAGCAATGGACACATCCTGAATTTGATACAATTCATCCAACGAAACTTCCTGAAATTGTTCCTCTGGCTGCCCCCCGGTTTCCGACGAATCCGGTGTGCTTGCAGCTTCCGGTGTCGCAGTAACCACAGCTGATGGCTCTGGTGTCGCTATCTCTTCGGATATGGGATTCTCTTGAGATGATGTCACTAATTTATTCTCATAATTTGCATCATGCCGTAATACAACCTGAGCCGCATACTCCGCCACTTTGTCCTGATTTTCTTCACTGAGTTCTGCCACAGAACACCCACTAAGTAAAATCATACTCATACAGAGACCAAGTAGCAAGCATCTATTTTTTCTCATAAATGCGCTCATCCCCTTTTCGTATCATATAACTATAAATTATTTTAACATATCTTTGTCAAAACTGCAATTGCTGTTTTCTAGTTTTCTGCCTTTTTCTAGTTTTCTGCCTTTTCATCCAACTCAAACCAAAATTCCACCCCATTGTCATAATTTCTCACACCATATTGTTGATTATGTGCCTCCATAATTGCTTTTACAATGGAAAGTCCGATTCCATTTCCACCATATTCCCGGGGTCTGGCTTTATCTACTTTATAGAATTTGCTCCAGATTTTTTGGATATCCTCCTCCGGAATCGGCTGTCCGGTGTTAAACACACTGACTCTAGCTTTCCCATTTTGATTGGCAATCTTCACTTCGATAATCTTATTCCCATCCACATGATTTAGGGCATTGCTCACATAATTCAGGACAACTTCTTCTATCATATATTCATCTGCCCATACATAAACCGGCTCTTGGGGGGCATATAATAAGGTCACTTCTTTTTGCCGGAATAAAATTTCCGAAGATGACAACACCGACTGAATGACCTGCTGCAAATCAAAATGTTCCAAATGCACCTGCCCATTGCCAAATTCCAATTGATTCAAAGTCAATAATTTTTTTACCATTTTATTCATCTTATTGGCTTCGTCCACAATAACTTCACAATAAAAATTCCGACTTTCCGGATCTTCATTGACATTGTCCTGCAAACCTTCGGCATATCCTTGAATCAACGCAATAGGTGTCTTTAATTCGTGAGATACATTGGCCAAAAATTCCTGACGCATCCTTTCCTGCTCCGAACGTCGTTGCAAATCCAATTCCAATTCATTGTTGGCTGTTTTTAATTCTGAAATGGTCTGTTCCAATTTATCCGACAGGGAATTCATACTATGACCAAGCACCGCAATTTCGTCATGTCGATTTTCCTTATATCGCACATCAAAATTTAATTCTTCCATTTTCTGGGCAATCTTTGTCAATTCTAAAATCGGTTTTGTATAATGATTGCTTAAGAAAATCATAATAATGACGCATAGAATGGTAACCACAATTCCCACATACGATAAAAATTCGTTGGAAATCGCCGCACTTTCCCGAATACTTTGATAATTAGAGCGCAAATATACCCAATAATCTCCTTTGATTCCACCAACCAATTCGATGTAATTTGAATCGATTCGCTGATCAAAAACATTAAAAAGTTCATATTGGTCGGTTTGTTCCAATAATTTGTAATTTTCATCAAACACATTACCAAGCTGTTTAAACATTACATATTTGGCAAGCTGTCGTGTATTGAGTTCCTGGGTCCGATTTCCCATACTGGGATAAAGATAATCCACATTGCTGACCATACCACTTTCCGTATCCACATTGATGCTCATAATGTAGATACTCACGCTATTGTTGGCACTAATTTTATCAAGGGAATCGTACATAGTTTCTTTTTCTTTTTCCGATATTGATTTCCAGTCATTTTGTTCAAATTGTGCAGCTACTTCTGAATACACTTCATTCATCTGGTTTTTCTTCGAATTTTCATAAAATCCGGGCAGCAAAAACAAATTCATAATCCAACAGATAGCAATGCACAATATAATCATAAGTGCTGTCAACACGACCAGCCTTGTTCTCATTGACTGTTTCATATCGATTCATCCTTTCCAGAGCTCAGACTTCGAATTTGTAACCCATTCCCCAAATAGTTTTAATATATTTCCCACATTTTTCTCCCATTTTGTTTCGCAATTTCTTTACATGTGTATCAATGGTTCTGGCATCACCAAAATAGTCATAATCCCACACATGATTTAAAATTCGCTCCCGGGACAACGCAATGTCCTTATTTTCCATAAAATAAGCAAGCAACTCAAATTCTTTGAAACTCAGATCTATTTTTTCCCCATCTATTACAACTTCATGAGCACTTCTATTCAAGGAAATGCCACCACATTCCAGCACATCTTCTGCAGAAGCATTGGCACGGCGTAAAATAGCCTGTACTCTAGCCACAAGTATTTTCGGGCTGAAAGGTTTGGCAATATATTCATCCACACCAAGTTCAAATCCCCGCAATTCGTCATTTTCAGCTCCCCGGGCCGTCAGCATTATAATCGGTACTTTAGAATATTGTCGTATCTCACGGCACGCTTGCCATCCATCCATTTTGGGCATCATGACATCCAAAATAATTAAATCGATATTTTTCTCCGCCAAAAATACATCCACGGCTTCTTCTCCGTCCGCCGCCTCTAACACCGTAAAGTTTTCTCGAACCAAAAAATCTTTTACTAATTTTCGCATTCTCTGCTCGTCATCAACGACTAGAATTTTCTGTTCCATTTTCTGTTCCTCCATTCAAAGCATCTTCACGCTGTTGCAATGCATCTTCACGCTGTTGCAATTGCTCTTCCCAATTTTCATATTGGTCAATCAACTCCTGTTCCATCTTTGACTTATAATCTGTAAAATAAGTGAAAATGGAATATTGGCTTTTGTATTCAATAACAAATAAAGAGAGAATCAATATCACAAGCATGGCGATTGCAATTTTCAAGTGCTTATTTATTCTTTTTTGCCCTTCATAAAGCAATTTCCACTTACTATTTTTTCTCTCTTGTGCATTTTTATCAATCCTATTTTGGGATGAACTACTCTCTTTTTCTCCCTCTTCCTTTTTCTCCGTAAAAACCGGTGGCAGTTCTTGAACTTCAACTCCTGCCATTTCCATATTATGGTACAATTCTTCCAGAAAGGCATATCCTACCAAGGTGGAAAAAGAATTATCTTTTACCGCTTTCCGGTAAATTTTAAGTGCCACCTGCTTATTTCTCACATCATATTTTTTTCGTATTTTTTCTATGACTATTTTCTCTCTTTTTGCCGTCTCATAGGTATCTTCCGTTGCAAATAGAAAACAGTCAATTTGTTTTGTATCACTCATTGTCATCCTCTCCATCCGAAACAACTGCCTGCTGACCAATGTAATCTTTTGCCACTTCTACAAGCATATCATTTCTCGGATGACTTCCCTGGCTTTCCTTATATTCTTTTTCCAAATCCTCCAATGTTTGTTCATCATCTCCCTCTTCATAACCAAGAGCTGACCACAATTTGTTTTGGTAAGTCGCATCATCCATAGTAAGATTTTCTTTGGCCGCAATGCTTTTTGCAATCATAACATCGATTACTGTATCTTCTGCAATCTGGGAAACACCATCTTCATCCATTCCAAAACTTTCCAAAAGTTCCTCCAGTGTCATTCCCGACATTTCTGCAAAAGTAGTATACATTTGATTAATATCTTCTTTAGACTGTGCCAACATATTTTCCGGAACACTCTTGGCTTCACAAGTTTCTTTAAAGGAATCCCAGACCAGTTCGCCTTTATTATTCATATTATCTTCTTTCTGCTCTGCCAAAATCTTGTCATAGTATTCTTGAACTGTCTTGCACTTATTATCCGACACTTTCTTTGCCATATTTTCATTGAATAATTCATTTACTGTTATGGTAAATTGAACGGTCTGACCAGCCAAATCTTCATCATCATAATCACTTGGAAATGTGCAGTCTACGGTCTTCTTGCTTCCGTTTTGAATACCAACGATACCATTTTCAAAATCGTCAATATACTCTCCTTTTCCCACCCATATATAGGCATCTTCTCCACAGGCACTTTCTACTTTTTTTCCATCTTTTTTGGCTGTAAAATCAACATTTACAACATCTCCATTTTGAACTTTGTCTTTATTTTCAATTTCTTTATCAATCATTTCATCCATCATGGCACTGTAGACATCCTCTACTTCCGGCTCAACATCCACAGACAAACCCTTATATTTCCCAAGAGAAATATATCCTGCTTTCTCATAGTCAAAAATCTGACCATCGTCTAAATTATCGCCCTCATCTGTATTTGTTACCACACTGCTTTTATCTCCGGTTTTATTTTCCTTAAAAAAGAATATCCCTAATCCCCCCACAACCAATACAACTGCAACTACTGAAATAATTACTATCATAATTGATTTTTTATTCATATTTAAAAATTCCTTTCTCTCATTTATTTCATTTTCTAATCATTCTATCATATAAATGTGAAAAAAAAAAGGACAATTCCACGTATTTTCTGTCCCTACTGAAGGTTTTTTTCTCTCACATGGGGGGCGAGCTTTTTTTGGGGGGCGGCGAGCTTTTTGGGGGGCTGGTGGGGCTTTGGGGGCGTCGGCGAGCTTTTTTGGGGGAGGCTGAGAGGTTTTCTCTAATCAGCCACAATTTTACGGCCAAATCTTGCTTTTTCGCCCATTCTGGCCGTAATTTTCCCTCGAACCCGGTGAGCCCCCTCCGATTTTACGGTCAAAACTTACTTTTTCGGCCTATCTGGCCGTAATTTTCTCTCGAACCCAGCAAGCCCCCTCTGATTTTACGGCCAAATCTTGCTTTTTCGGCCTATCTGGCCGTAATTTTCCCTCGAAAGGGCAAGCTGGGGGCAAATCCCAGCAAGCCCCCTCCGATTTTACGGCCAGAACTTGCTTTTTCGGCCATTCTGGCCGTAATTTTCCCTCGAACCCGGTGACTTTAGTACAATTCTCCGCCTCATCTATCGAACAGGCTATTTCCCACACAATTTCATGCGCAAATTTCACGTGCAAATTTTCTGCACTAGTGTGTAAACAACACTATTTCACAAAAAAACGCCAGAAAGACAAGAATCTTCTCTAGCGTCTGTGTAGGTGATAAGGAATCCTCCCAACTTCGTTGGGCCCCTCCTTACCGTGGTTTGTAAGTGATAAGGAATCCTCCCAACTTCGTTGGGCCCCTCCTTACCACATGTAATGGACCTGGCGGGAATCGAACCCGCGTCCAAACCGGTATCCCATGTACTTCTACTATCATAGTTCATTCTTTAGCATTCCCTCCACCTGACGAGAATGAACACTCTTCAGGTTTTAGTAGCTTCATGATACGCCCATGCACGCAAAGCTTAGTACATGTCGTTTCCTACATCGTTGATGCCTGGGTCTTAAAGTGTAGGTGCCTTAAGTCAGACAGCTGCCATTAGGCAGCGTATGCTAAATTGTCTTCAGCGTTTATATTTAATCCATGTTTTAACGTGGTCACGGTCCACGGATAGCTTCTCCATCTTCAGCCGGCCTGTCGAAACCAGTACAAGCCCGTACTGTATTATTATCATAGCAAAACCAATTTCATTTGTCAAGCACCTGCTTGTCCTATTTTCCCCACCATCTTTAATAACTTTTTTGCCACTCAAGTACCCGCCTGTCCTTTTTCCCACTTTCTGTATGCGGCAATTGGGATACAATATCACATTGAAAGGGCAATTCAAAATTTGCCAGACGAGAAACTAAATTTTGCCGGATAGTGCGAAGAATTTTTGTCTCCTCCTTCGCGCTTTTTTCTTCCCACAGAGTAATCCAGACATTCACTCGTTGTTCTCCCTGGATTTCCACAGGAAAAGCCATGGCCTCTTTTACAAATTCCATCTCCTCCAACACATTTTCAATTCGCAACAGAGACACTTTTCGTCCTCTTACATTGACAATATCATCTTTTCTTCCATCAAAGAACAAATATCCATTTTCATCCATATGCCCCATGTCATTTAAACTATAAGGACAAGTGACATTTTCCACATGATATGGTGTTGTGACAAATATTTCCCCATCTTTTACTTCCACATCCACTCCCGGAAATGGTTTTCCGATACAATTTTTCACATCGCTCATCTGCTCATTTTCCAGATATGTGATATAATTCAATTCACTGGCTCCATAATAAAGCAAAATGTGGGCATTTGGAAAACTCTTTTTTAGTATTCCCGCTTCTCTGGCTCCCATACTTTGCGAACCTGCCAAAATATGTCTAACTGCTGGCATCTCACCGGGTATACATCGCGGTAACAACAAAAGTTTTCTGGGAATCAAATAAATCAAATCCGTCTCATACTTTCGAATGAGCATTGCCCATTTCCTGGGATCAAATACATTGGTTGCAATCATGGCTGCCCCGGCAAAAAATTGTGCCATATATAAATTTAAATTACCGGTAAAAGCAAGACTCCCCTGTGCAAACATCCGACTATGGGAAGTTACTCCAAAAATCCGATTTTGCGTCGAAAAAAAATCAGCCCAGCTTTCATATTTTCGAAAAAGTACTTTCGGTTCTCCCGTACTTCCTGATGTCATGACTGCCATACAAGCCTCCGGCGGAACCTGCGGAATTTCAGGTAACTGTGTGACATCTGCCGGAAGGATGAGAGGAATTTTTCCCACTGCCTGGCATCCCAAAAAAGAAAGCAGCTGTGGCAAAATATGATTCTCCCGAATCATAACCACCGGTTGTCCAGCATATTTTTCTTTTATTTCCTTCCCCTTTTTTTCCGAGAGAAGAACCAACTGTTCATAAGAATATTCCTTTTCTTCCAGGGCAAGGGCTAGTTTTTTGCCATCCTGTTGCTTCAACATTTCAAAAAAATTCATGTCCATCCTCCCCATTTTTTCCACAAAATCGCTGCACCCATACCACCGGCAGCGGCAATTGCTGTCATTCCATATCCGTCATTTTGTGACATTTGCTTCATCCTTTGTGCCAGATGGAGCGTCAGGATACCTCCGGTGGCACCGTAAGGATGTCCATAGGCCAATGCCCCTCCCCAGGCATTGTAAGCAGGTACGCACCCCGGATACTTTTCGGCAAAAAGTTCATCAATCACAGCAAATGCTTCATTACATTCATACATATCAATTTCTTCCGGATGCTTTCCTGTTTTTTTCAGCAAAGCGTCAATTGCCGGATTCACAAGACTTGGACTCATCTCCGGATTTCCTGCCACTTCTGCCATGTCCACATATTGCATCTGGGGAAGATAATTATGCTCTTTGGCAAAATGCTCTGAGCACAACAAAACAAAAGCAGCGCCGTCCTGAGTTCCACAGGCATTTCCTGCTGTGGTAACCCCTTCTTCCCTATAAATAGGAGAAATTTTATCTAAAAAAGCTTCCGTCATGGATTCCCGTATTCCCTGATCCCGCTCATTTTTCACACCAAAGGGTGCAATAATCTCTTCCAAAAGCCCTTGTTTTCTGGCAGTTGCAGCATGATGATGACTCCTAAGGACCCACTTATGAAGTTGTTGTCTGTTGATACCGGCAACTTTTGCTGTCTTTTCTGCCCCCAGAAGCATCGCATCTTCCTGACGATTTCCCGGAGCAAATTTGGCAGTTTTATACCAGGTTTCCCCTTGATATTCCGGATGATTTTCCACTAGAGCACGTTTGGGTGCTGTAGAACTGCTTTCCATACCACCAGCCATTATGATTTCCTGCTGTCCGCTCTGTATTTTGGCCACTGCCAAAAGGATGGCTTCCAAACCGGAAGAACATTGACTGTCAACGGTAATTGCCGGAATCTCATCGGGAAATCCAGCTTCCAATGTCATCAGTCTGGCAATATTACCTCCCGCACCTATTGCATTGCCGGCAATTACCAATTGTGGCAATTCATATTGCCCAGCCATTTTTTCCAGGATATGAGCCCCCAGTTTTTCTGCCGGAATATGGCGATAAATACCATTTTCTTTTCCGATATAAGTTCGGTATCCTCCTATAAAAACCACATTTTCCAACATATTCTGCCATCCTTTCCCCGTATTTGAATAAAATACTTTTCCTCTTCAGCAACAACTGGCTCATCCACAAAAACCGGTTGATAAAAACGTACTTTGATTTGATTCCAGAAAATATGATGTGACATCATGGATGCAAGCATTGTTTCGATCATCAAAAGTCCGGGCACAATGGCATTTTCTCCCTGATGAATGGAATTCGTATCTCCCACTTCCTGTAGAAAATCCTGAATCTCTTCCTCACTCCATTTCCATTTTCCAGAATGAACCAGTAGACTGTTTTCCCTTTTCAATCCAATTTTTTCATCTCCGTGGGAGCGAAGCAATTTCATTGTCATCTTTTTTCCATTTTCAAATCCTTCCAGAATGGCAAAATCTTTCCGTTTTTTGATTTCCTTTATATAATCTTCCTGGAGATATTTCTCTTCACTGGAATGCTTCTTTCCTGTGGTGCGAACTTGGGAATTCACTTTTTCAATCTCCACCTGCGCAATTTCATAGCCATCATAATCCGTAAATTCCGAAAATTTCCTTGCTAGTTCTCGAAACCAAGAAATCGACTTCTCAGGAGACCACTTCATAACCAAGTTCTCCCAACAATTCATAATCTGTTTCAATCGATATTCCGGCTGTAGTAAGCATATCTCCGGAAATAGCCGCATTGGCACCGGATTCCATACAGGAACGTCCTTTATCCGCCATCAACCCTCTGCCTCCGGCGAGGCGAATAAAGGCATCCGGAAGAAGGAATCGGTATACAGCCACGATTCTACGCATTTCATCCTCCGTCAAAGGCGGCTCTTTTTCATAGGGTGTTCCCGGAATGGCATTGAGCATATTGACAGGGACAGAATGCACCCCCAAATTACGAATTTCCAATGCCATATCGATACGATCTTCCATCGTTTCACCAATTCCCATAATTCCGCCACTGCACACTTCCAAACCAGCTTCCTTTGCCATTTGAATCGTAGCAATTTTATCCTCCCATGTATGAGTCGTACAAACCTCCGGAAAATATCTGCGAGATGTTTCCAGATTATTGTGAACCCGTGACAATCCGGCTTGCTTTAATTTTATAAATGCTGATTTATCAAGCAATCCAAAAGAACCACATACATGAAGAGAAGTTTCATTCACAATTTTTTCAATACATTCACACATTTGCTCCACTTCTGCCTCAGTTAAGTTTCTTCCGGATGTGACGATAGAATATCGACGAATTCCCTGACTCTCCAACTTCTTAGCATCTTCAAGAATTACCTCCGGCGAAAGAAGGGCATGACTTTCAATCTTCGTTTTGTGACAGGCTGCCTGAGCACAATATTTGCAATTTTCGGAACATCTTCCACTTTTTCCATTGATGATGGTACAAAGGTCAAATTGATTTTGGCAAAAGAATTGACGAATCTCATTTGCCGCTTGGCATATCGAATCCAAATCACATTCCGCCAGTTCCAGGGCCTGCTGTTTATCCAACCTTTCGCCGGCTAAAACCTTATTTTTATATAAATTAACAATTCCATTCATATTTTTTCCTCCGCATTCATAATCTCTCACACAACAAAAGAATTTCACATAATAAAGTGTAACCCCTTTTCGCGGAATTGTCAACCATTTTCATTTTCATGGTTGACAATTGAAAATTCACTGGCTATAATGATAAAAAAAACAACTTGGAGGAAATTATGAAACAACTGGAAACAAATGAAAGAAAAACAAATTCGGTACAATCGCTTGTGATTATTGCGTTAATGGCTGCTGTATTGTGTGTATCTGCCTATATCAGCATTCCTTTACCAAACGGTTCCCACATAACAGCACTGAACTTCGTAGTCATGTTGGTGGCATTAACCTTTTCTCTGCGGGAGTCCTTCTTTATCAATCTAATTTGGTTTTTGCTTGGACTTATCGGTCTCCCGGTTCTGATTGGTGGAGCTTCCGGCATTGGATACGTACTGGGACCATGGGGGGGATACAGTATTTCATTTTTAATCATTGCACTTTTGGTTCCTATCATCTGTCATCGTAAATACAATCGAATTTTTTATACCATCATCGCCATTTTATCTGCTGTCTTTGTCGACTTATTTGGAAGTTTCTGGATGATGCTGGTAAGCGATATTTCGCTAAAAGCCACCTTTATTGCCGGTTTTTTGCCATTTATCTTCTTAGATGTAGTAAAAGCAGTCATTGCTGCTCAAATTGTCCCTCAAATTCGAAAAATTCTGCGCCAGAAGTAACTTCTGGCGTACCGCCTTTTTATCTGTGTTTTTCAGAAACATCTCCTCTTCTTTAGCCTGTGGTATGTTGCCGCCCCTCGGTATCCATTTCATAATGATCTTTCCATATCAACTCCGAAATCGGCACAAGCTCAAATCCCTTTTCCTTTAATGTCTTAATCATAGTATCCAATGCTTCTGCCGTATGCTTTGCTCCATTGTGACACAAAATGATAGAACCGTTGCCAAGGTGTTTATGTTGAGTAACTCGGCGAACAATGGTATCGGCATCATAATCTTTCCAGTCTAAACTGTCCACATCCCATTGAATCGGATAGTATTTTATCTCCCGGCATACCTGAATCAGATTGTCATTATAATCGCCATAGGGCGGGCGAAATAGAATCATTTCCTTTCCCGTTAATTGTTTTACTTTTTCATGAGGTTTTAGGATTTCTTCTTTGCACTGTTCTGCAGATAACCTAGACATTTGTTTATGATTTTCACTATGATTTCCAAGATCGTGGCCGTCAGCCGCAATTGCCTTTACATCCTCCGGATACTTTTCAATCCAGCCTCCTGTCATAAAAAAAGTGACACGGACATCATTTTTCTTTAAGACATCAAGAATCTGGCCTGTATCCTCGTTGCCCCAGGCAGCATCAAAACTAAGAGAGATTTTCTTCTCTTCTCCCTTATCTACACAATAAATGGGTAATTCTTTAGCCGAAGCTCCAACTTTGAGTTTTTGATTGAGTGTTGCTGCCGTCTGTGGATAAAAATGGATGCTGGTGGCCAGCAACAAAAGAGAGGTAAGAACCACAACTCCCACCTTGGTAAATAGTATCAATTTTTCTTTTTCCTGTTGGATGGATTCCGGATTCATAACATACCTCTTGGTTTTTTTATCATCTTATGAAGCGAAATGTCAAAAAATACCAAGACTTCTGTCCATCATTCAACGATATCCGCAAGTTCAAACCGTATCACTTTTTTCAAATCAGCCAAGGAAAGCTGAACTTGAAAACCAATTTTTCCACCACTAAAGAATATGGTATCCTGTTTTGCGGCACTTGCATCAATAAATGTAGGAAAAAATTTCTTCATCCCGATGGGGGAACAGCCACCATGAATATAGCCCGTAAGTGGCAGAAGTTCTTTTGCCTTTAGCATCTCAATCTTCTTTTCCCCAACACAGGATGCCGCTTTTTTCAAATCCAGTTCTTTCTCAACTGGCACAAGAAAAACGTAATATTTCTTTGATTTACTAACTGTAACAAGAGTTTTAAATACAGCATCTGGATTCTGGCCAAGGGCTTTGGCAACTTCCGTGCCACTGATAGCCCCGGAATCCAAATAATTATGACTTTGATAAGGAACTTTTTTTGCCTCTAAAACTCGCATTACATTCGTTTTTTCTTCTTTTTTCATTATAAAAGTCAAGCCTTTCCAACTAACCTTTTACCATTCAATTAAAATAGCACCCCAGGTAAGACCACCGCCAAATCCGGACAAAATCAATTTATCTCCTTCGTCCAGCAAATCATTTTTATTTAACTCGTCAAGCAAAATCGGAATACTGGCAGCGGATGTATTTCCATAATGATCTAAATTCATCGGGATTTTATCCATATCCACTTTCAATCTTTTTGCAATCAATTCCAATATACGACGGTTTGCCTGGTGTAGGACAAAAAATTTGATATCATTTACATCCGTATTGGTTTTCTTTAAAATCTGTTTGATATATTTGGGAACCGTTGTCACTGCAAAACGGAAAACCGCCTGACCATTCATCTGTATATAATCCTTTTTGCGTCGGCTCTTATGAAATGGATTTTGAATACCACGGCCCTTACAAGTAAGCACCTCGCCCTGAGTACCATCCGAACCAGTTACACTGGCAAGGATTCCTCCCTTTCCGTCCATTTTCCGCAATACAACTGCTCCGGCTCCATCTCCAAAAAGAATACAAGTGCTACGGTCTGACCAATCCACCTCTCTGGACAGCGTTTCCGCTCCAATAACAAGAACCGTCTTCGCCATTCCGGTTTCAAGATAGGCATCTGCTGTATTTAAACCAAACAAAAATCCGGAACATGCTGCATTCAAATCAAAGCATGTGGCACGAATCGCTCCAATCTCTCCCTGTACCTGACAGGATGTATTGGGAACATAAGAATCTGCCGAAGCAGTTGCTACAATGATTAAATCAATCTCTTCAGCAGTCACACCGGCATCTTCCATGGCACGCATAGCCGCCTGAGTCGCCATAAAAGTAGTGCCTTCATTGCTTCCACTTGACAAACGTCTCTCTTTTATCCCGGTACGCTGGCTAATCCACTCATCATTGGTGTCCACAATGGTGGATAAAAAATGATTATCTGCCACATTCTCCGGCAAATAGCTTCCGGTTCCAATTATTTTTATAGCCATTTCAAACCTCCATAAATCTATCCTTTTCACATATACATAATAGTGACGGCGTCAATCACAATTTCCCAAAAAAGTTGTGACCTTCACCGTCCTTTTTAAATAAATTATAAATTAGGCTTGATTATTTGTCAATCGTAGCAATCAAAACCATGTTATCACGGTTTTGATTACTACGTCTTGTAAAAATCATATTCATTCAAACATTTGTATCTTTTGATTGAGATTTTCTGCCTGGGAAATCATTTCTTCTGCCA
>JALEKC010000005.1 GCA_022769325.1 Eubacterium sp.
TGGAAATAGTTCAAAAAGAAGGCAATAGAAATGTTAAGCGTGAGCAAGAGTTTTACAATCTTGATGCAATCATAGCAGTTGGATATCGGGTAAATTCTAAAAAAGCAACGCGTTTTAGACAGTGGGCTACAAAAACATTAAGAGAGTATATTACAAAGGGTTTTGTTTTAAATGATGATATGCTAAAAAATGGAAAGCCTATGCAGGATTGGGTTGATCAGACAAATCAATTTTTAATGAATAATAGGCGTAAGGTTTTGGAGGGAAAAGGAAGAGTATCTCATGATGAGGCGATTGAAAAAGCGAACAAGGAGTATAAGGTTTTTCGAGTAAAACAAGATCAAGAATATGTTTCTGAGTTTGATCGTGAAGTTGAAAAGTATCTTAAAGGAGAAAAATAAAGGAGAGAAGAGAAACTGTCTCATATATCAGGAGGAAAATCATGGACCATTTCATTTTACATTCCGAATACAAGCCCACCGGCGATCAGCCCGAAGCTATCGAAGCCCTTGTAAATGGCTTCAAAGAGGGCAATCAGTTCCAGACGCTTTTAGGTGTCACCGGTTCCGGTAAGACCTTTACGATGGCGAATGTTATCCAGCAGTTGAATAAGCCCACACTGGTCATTGCCCACAATAAGACCCTGGCGGCGCAGTTGTATGGTGAGTTTAAAGAGTTTTTCCCGGAGAACGCAGTGGAATACTTTGTGTCCTATTATGATTATTATCAACCGGAGGCATATGTGCCTTCCACGGATACTTATATTGAAAAAGATTCTGCCATCAATGATGAGATTGACAAATTGCGTCATTCGGCGACAGCAGCACTTACGGAGCGAAGGGATGTTATTATTATTGCCAGTGTGTCCTGCATTTATGGATTAGGTAGTCCCATTGATTATCAAAACATGACCGTTTCCCTTCGACCGGGGATGGAACGGGATCGAGATGAAGTGATACAACGTCTGGTAGAGATACAATATACACGTAATGATATGGATTTTCATCGTGGTACATTTCGAGTGTGTGGAGATGTACTTGAGATATTTCCGGCGTCTGCCACAGATCGTGCCATTCGTGTGGAATTTTTTGGAGATGAAGTTGACCGGATTCAGGAAATTGATGTTCTTACGGGAACACCTCTTAATAATCTGGAACATATGGTGGTTTTTCCCGCCTCTCATTATGTGGTGTCTCAGGATAAGATGGAGAGGGCCATTGCCGGAATTGAAAAAGAATTACGAGAAAGAGTAAAATATTTTAAAAGTGAAGACAAGTTGATTGAAGCACAGCGAATCTCGGAACGAACACATTTTGATATAGAGATGCTTCGAGAAACCGGTTTTTGCTCCGGAATTGAAAATTATTCCATGCATTTAAACGGCATGCAGGAGGGTGAGATGCCTCACACACTTTTGGACTATTTTCCGGATGACTTTCTGATTATGGTAGATGAGTCCCATATAACCATTCCTCAAATTCGTGGAATGTATGCTGGAGACCAGTCGCGAAAGTCTACATTAGTTGATTTTGGTTTTCGTTTGCCATCGGCAAAAAGCAACAGACCATTGAATTTTGATGAATTTGAAAGTCATATCAATCAGATGATGTTTGTTTCGGCAACCCCATCTGAATATGAGGAAACCCATGAATTGATGCGTACCGAACAGATTTTGCGCCCGACCGGTTTGCTGGATCCGGAGGTGATTGTGCGTCCGGTAGCAGGGCAGGTGGATGATTTACTACAGGAAATCAAGAAAGTGACAAAGAAAAAAGGGAAGGTTCTTGTTACGACGTTGACCAAACGAATGGCAGAAGATTTGACCGATTATTATAAAGAGGTGGGAATTCGGGTAAAATATCTTCATTCGGATATTGATACACTGGAACGCACAGAGATTATTCGAGATATGCGTCTGGATGTATTTGATGTTCTTGTTGGAATTAACTTACTTCGAGAGGGACTGGACATACCGGAAGTGAGCCTTGTGGCAATTCTGGATGCGGATAAAGAAGGATTTCTTCGTTCAGAGACATCATTAATTCAGACCATTGGACGAGCGGCAAGAAATGCCGAAGGGCGTGTTGTCATGTATGCGGATAAGCGTACTGAGTCCATGGATAAAGCGATTTCAGAGACAGAGCGTCGTAGGAAAATTCAGGATGCTTACAATAAAAAACATGGTATTACCCCACAGACGATTCAAAAAGCAGTACGTGATTTGATACGGATATCTTCAAAGGCAGATGATGCCATGGAAGAATTTAAAAAAGATCCGGAATATATGACCAAAGAAGAATTGGAGAAGCAAATCCGAAAGATTATGAAGAAGATGAATCAGGCAGCGGCAGAGTTGAATTTTGAATTGGCGGCATCGTTGCGTGACCAGATGGTGGAATTAAAAAAGAGTTTGCAGGAGATGGAGTAAAGATGGATAAAAAACGCAAGATTGTAATTCGAGGTGCATGTGAACACAATTTGAAAGGAATTGATTTGGACATTCCACGAGATGAGTTTGTGGTATTAACCGGACTGAGTGGTTCTGGGAAGTCATCCTTGGCATTTGATACCATATATGCGGAAGGGCAGCGACGTTATATGGAATCTCTCTCCTCCTATGCCAGAATGTTTTTGGGACAGATGGAGAAACCAAATGTGGAAAGTATTTCGGGACTCCCACCGGCCATTTCCATAGATCAAAAAACCACCAACCGAAATCCAAGATCAACAGTGGGAACAGTTACGGAAGTTTATGATTACTTTCGTCTGTTATATGCGAGAATTGGAATTCCTCATTGTCCGAAATGTGGAAAAGAAATTAAACGCCAAACCGTTGATCAGATGGTGGACGAGATTATGTCATTGCCGGAACGAACTAAAATACAACTTTTAGCACCGGTTGTCAGAGGACGAAAGGGAGAACACGCCAAAGTATTTGAGCGTGCAAAAAAAAGTGGTTATGTTCGTGTTATTGCAGATGGGAATATGTATGATTTGTCCGAAGAGATATCCCTTGAGAAAAATAAAAAGCACAATATTGAAATCGTTGTAGATCGTCTTTCGATTCGGGAAGGAATCGAAAAACGTATGGCAGAATCCATCGAAAGCGTGATGCAGCTTTCCGGTGGGTTACTTGTGGTAGATGTCATTGACGGGGAACCGATAAACTTTAGCCAGAGTTTTTCCTGCCCGGATTGTGGTATCAGCATTGATGAAATTGAACCCCGTAGTTTTTCTTTCAATAATCCATTTGGTGCTTGCCCGGTATGTCATGGAATCGGATATAAGATGGAATTTTCCCCGGAATTGATGATTCCGGATACAACACTTAGTATTGATGAAGGAGCCATTACTGTAAATGGATGGCAGTCAGTGACAAATTCTGGAAGCTTTACCAGATGTACGATGGAAGCCTTGGCAAAAAAATATCATTTTGATTTATCTACGCCTTTCGGGGAATATCCGGAAAAAATACAGGATATTATTCTTCACGGAACCGGTGGAGAAAAGGTGGAAGTTGAATATGTAGGTCAGCGGGGCAGAGGAGTATATAATATTGAGTTTGAGGGCTTGATTAAAAATGTCGAACGTCGATATCGGGAAACATCTTCTGATTCAAGTAAACAGGAATATGAGACTTTTATGCAAATTACACCATGTTCCGAATGTGGTGGAAGAAGGCTGAAAAAAGAATCTTTGGCAGTTACAATTGGAGATAAGAACATTGCTGAAATATGTGATTTGTCTATAGGTGAGTTAAAGGAATTTGTAGATCATCTGGAATTGACTCCTATGCAATTGCAGATTGGAAAATTGATTTTGCGGGAAATTAAATCTCGTCTTGGTTTTCTCTTGGATGTGGGATTGGAATATTTGTCTTTGTCCCGTGCTACAGCATCTTTGTCCGGTGGTGAGGCACAGCGAATTCGTCTGGCAACGCAGATTGGTTCCGGGCTTGTGGGGGTGGCATATATATTGGATGAACCAAGTATCGGTCTACACCAAAGAGACAATGATAAGTTGATAAAAACATTGCAGCATCTGAAAGAACTGGGAAATACCTTGATTGTGGTAGA
Organism: Eubacterium sp.; assembly: GCA_022769325.1. Taxonomy (GTDB): domain Bacteria; phylum Bacillota; class Clostridia; order Lachnospirales; family Lachnospiraceae; genus Eubacterium_F. The sequence goes on from JALEKC010000005.1 coordinate 4,077, forward strand.
ACATGATGAAGATACCATGCTGGCCGCGGATTATGTTGTGGACATTGGACCGGGTGCCGGAGAACATGGGGGTGAAGTGGTTGCCTGTGGAACGGCAGAGGATATCATGAATTGTCCGGAGTCTGTTACCGGAGCGTATCTGAGTCACAAAATTGTGATACCGGTTCCCCAAAAGAGACGTAAGCCAACGGGGTTTTTGAAAATACTTGGTGCCAGGGAAAACAATTTGAAAAATGTGAACGTGGATATTCCATTGGGAGTATTCACTTGTGTAACAGGAGTTTCCGGTTCCGGAAAAAGTTCTCTTGTCAATGAGATTTTGTATAAAACTCTTGCAAAGACCCTGAATCGGGCACGATGCATCCCGGGAAAAGTACGGGAAGTCCAGGGAATGGAGCAGCTGGATAAAGTAATTAATATTGACCAGTCTCCCATTGGACGTACTCCGAGATCTAATCCTGCAACTTACACCGGCGTATTTGATATGATTCGTGACCTGTTTGCGGCTACACCAGATGCAAAAGCAAGAGGATATAAAAAAGGGCGTTTTAGTTTTAATGTGAAAGGCGGAAGATGTGAAGCCTGCCGTGGAGATGGAATTTTAAAAATTGAAATGAATTTTTTGCCGGATGTGTATGTTCCTTGTGAAGTTTGTCAGGGAAAACGGTACAATCGGGAAACACTGGATGTGAACTACAAAGGAAAAAGCATTTATGATGTACTGGAAATGACGGTGGAAGAGGCCCTTGATTTCTTTAAAAATATTCCAACCATTCACAGAAAAATACAGACTATGTATGATGTTGGACTTTCCTATGTAAAACTTGGTCAGCCTTCCACCACGTTGTCCGGCGGAGAAGCACAGCGAATTAAATTGGCTACTGAACTGAGTAAACGAAGCACAGGAAAAACCATTTATATTTTAGATGAACCGACGACAGGGCTTCATTTTGCAGATGTGCATAAGTTGATTGAAATCTTACAACGATTGACAGACGGCGGAAATACAGTGGTAGTGATAGAGCACAATTTAGATGTGATAAAAACAGCGGATTATATTATTGATATTGGTCCGGAAGGTGGAGAAAAGGGTGGAAGGATAATTGCTAAGGGAACTCCGGAAAAAATTGCGGAGACAGAAGGCTCTTATACCGGAACTTATATCAGAAAAATGTTATCGCAGAAAGGAAAGAAAAAATGAAAGAATATCCTTTTTTTGCCATGATGGCGCGTATGAAATATATTGAGCGATGGGCACTTATGCGTAATTCAGTCAAAGAAAATATAAGTGAACATTCCTTGGAAGTTGCCATGATCGTTCATGCACTAGGTATTATTGGAAAAGAAAAATTTGGGAAAGAATATGATCTTGGAATGTTGACGCTCATGGGAATCTATCATGATGCCAATGAAATCATTACAGGTGATATGCCAACTCCGGTTAAATATTATGATGAAGAGATTCAAAAGGCTTACAAAAGAGTAGAGAGAGTGGCTGGATTTACTTTGTTAAATCAGCTTCCGGATTATATGCGCCCTTATTATCAACATATTTTTGGAGAAGAACCGGGGCAGGAGGAAATGTGGAAATTGGTGAAGGGAGCAGATAAATTGTCTGCCTTGATTAAATGCATTGAGGAAGAAAAGGCAGGAAATCGCGAATTTTCCACAGCCTATGAAACGATAAAAGATTCCCTGCAGCAAATGAACGTGCCGGAAGTCAATGTATTTATGGAAGATTTTCTTCCTTCTTATACAAAAACTTTGGATGAGTTACAAAAAAAGTGAAAAAATTCATTCTTATACTAGCGATTCTTTTGTAATTATGTTATACTTACTTTATTATCATGACGCTAGTAGCAAATTTTGTAAAGGAAGGTACAGGATATGAGAAGGATATTATGTTTTGGTGATTCAAATACATATGGTTATTCTCCGGATGGACAGCGATATGAGGAGGATAGCATATGGCCGGGGGTTATGGGAAAATTGTTGGGGGACCGTTTTGAAGTCATAGTGGATGGGAAAAATGGAAGAACTATTGCTTTTGATGATCCCTATATGGAAGACTGTAATGGTATGCGTGACATTGAAGCAAGCTTGGAAGCCAATGCACCGTTGGATCTTGTTATATTGATGCTGGGTACCAATGATTTAAAAATGTATTTTAATTCAAATCCTGCTGAAATTGCAGATAATTTGAAATTGATGTGTGATTTGATTCAAAAAAAGACAGATGCAAAGATTTTGATAGCAAGTCCTATGCTTTTGGGGGATGAAATCGAATTTTCTCCGACATTAAGTCTGGAATTTGGACGAGCACAGATTGATTATTCATTTGATTTTGCTCCTCGATTTGAAAAAGTGGCAAAAGAAGTAGGAGCAGGTTTTATCGATTTGGCTGTGGTTGCTGTTTCCAGTGGTGCTGATTGCCTTCACCTTATGCCGGAAGAGCATCAGCAGGTTGGTGTTGCAATGAAAGAGAAAGTTATGGACGCTTTTGCTGAAGAAATTCGTGCGGAAGAAGAGGAAGAAGCCCGCAGAAAGGCAGAAGAGGAAGAGGCTCGTCGCAAGGCAGAGGAAGAAGCCCGCAGAAAGGCAGAAGAGGAAGAAGCCCGTCGCAAAGCAGAGGAAGAAGCCCGCAGAAAGGCAGAAGAGGAAGAGGCTCGTCGCAAGGCAGAGGAAGAAGCTCGTCGCAAAGCAGAAGAAGAGGAAGCTCGCAGAAAGGCAGAAGAGGAAGAGGCTCGTCGCAAAGCAGAGGAGGAAGCCCGTCGCAAAGCAGAAGAAGAGGAAAAGAAGGCCCTTCTTGAAAAAAAAGAAATCGAAGAAGCTGCTCGGAAGAAGCAAGAGGAAATATTAAAAGAGGCTGCAAAAGAGACTCAAAAAGAAACCGTATTTGATCCGATGAATCCAAATCAGGAAGAACTGCCGGTATGGCAGGTTGGAGATATGGATTTATCTGCTCCGACACAGGAAGAAGAGGATATTTTGTTATCCGGCGAAATTACTTCTGCATCTCTTTCCCAAGAACAACAAGAGGATAATTTGGCATCTATGTTACAAGATGATCAGCCTAGTGGTTTGGGAAATGTAGAATTTCTTACCGGAGGAGCACTGGATTCCTTTAGTGCTTCATCTTCAGGGAGCGAAACGGAGTTTGGAGGCTTGACCACATTAGCTTTTGGTTCAGCTGCCGGAGAATCTGAAGAAAAAGATAAGATGCTTGCCGGAAAGTTATATCAATGTGATGAAGAACTTCGAAAAGAAATTTTTGCAGCGAGAAAATTAACAGATGAGTTTAACCAGACACGATATGATGATGAAGACGGAAGAGAACGAATTATTCGTGACTTGCTTGGAAGTGTAGGAGAAAAGGTTAGGGTAGAAGCTCCATTCCGTTGTGATTATGGTTTTAATATCCATGTGGGAGATAACTTCTATGCGAATTATGGATGCACAATTTTGGATGGATGCAAGGTGACCATTGGAAATAATGTTTTATTGGGACCAAATGTTCAGATTTATACAGCATCTTACCCGGTTTATGCGCCACTTCGTAATGAAGGATATGAATATGGAGAAGAGATTACCATAGGTGATGATGTCTGGGTGGGCGGAAATGCTACTATTTTACCTGGTGCTCATATCGGAACCAATGTTGTGATTGGAGCTGGTTCTGTCGTAACAGGAGATATTCCGGATGGCGTAGTTGCGGCGGGGAATCCATGTCGTATCATCCGTAAGATTTCAGAGCAAGACAAACAATTTGGGTTAAGAAAAAAAGAAGACTGAAAACGTAGATAATAGTATCGTATCGTTTTGGCAAAAAAGGGAACCGTGTAGTAGTTGTCTGGTACACAGTTCCCTTTTTGGTGGTGGTGCACCTAGCGGCGCACGTCCGAAAAATATTATGTTGATAAATGTTGTATTCAGTCAATGGAATCCCTATAATCTCGGGCGGTGGAAAATAATTCGTGAATTTTCTCCCCTTCTTTTTTTTCAATATGAGTGCGAACTGCGATTAAATCATCAATTAAAAATGTGAGAAAACGGTGGATGCTTTCGGCGTTGGAAAGGCAAATGCTTTCCCACATTTCCGGAGAGGAAGAAGCAATCCTTGTAATATCCTTAAAACCACCTGCGGCAAAAACTTTCATCAACTCATCTGGGGTGTCATTTTTTCGAACCATATTAACAAGAGAAGCTGCCACAATGTGTGGAACATGACTGATGGCGGCGGTAATATCGTCATGGGTGGCGGCGTCTACAATGGCAAAGGTGGAACCGGTTCCCGAGAGAATATCCTGCAAAAAGGCAAGATTTTCTTTTGGGGTTGCCTCACAAGGAGTGAGAAGATAGTATGAGTTTTTTAGTAAATCCTCCGAGGAATTTGCAAAGCCGGTTTTCTCAGAACCTGCCATGGGATGACCACCGATGAAATGGGTGCCCAGACTAAGTTTTTCTACTTCTTTATGTATATTTCCTTTGACGCTTCCTACATCTGTTATGATACAACTGTCAGATAATATCGGCTTAAGAATGGATAAAAATTTTATGTTTTGCAAAACGGGAGCACAAAGAAAAATAATATCGCAAGGGGTAAAATGAGAATCAATGGTATAAAAAATGGAATCAATAATACCATCTTTTTGTCCCTGTATCAAGTCCTCATTCTTTCGGCGACTGTAAACCAAAATTTGAGAATCCGGATAATTTTTTTTGATGGAACGGGCAATGGAACCGCCGATTAACCCCAGCCCTAAAAAACCAATCGTAATTTTTTTCATGTTGTCCTCCTTGCCTATGGCATCGTATTTTCGTTTCTATTTTACATCAAAAAAAGCCGAATGTAAATAAATGATTCAAAATACCTTTGAATTCTTACAAGCTTTGTGTTATGATGATAGTGAAAAAAATATATAGGAAGGAAGCTTGCAAAATGAAAGATACTACAATTTCTAATTCAATTCTTTATGTAGGAGCAGATGATACCACTTTGGATTTGTTTGAAAGCCAATACATAGTTCCGGAGGGAGTATCTTACAACTCATATATCATTATGGATGACAAGATTACAATTATGGATACCGTAGATCAGCGTGCCACAGAGGAATGGATTTCCAATGTGAAAAATGTTCTACAGGATAAAAAGCCAAGCTATCTTGTTGTTTCCCATATGGAACCGGATCACGCAGCAAATATTCAGAAGATTGCAGAAATGTATCCGGAGATGAAAATTATTGGAAATGCAAAGACATTTGCCATGATGCCTCAGTTTTTTGATTTTGATGTGACAGATCGAAGTGTGGTTGTCAAAGAGGGAGATGAAATTTCTCTGGGAAGTCATACCTTACAATTTTTTATGGCACCGATGGTTCATTGGCCGGAAGTTATGGTGGCATATGAAAAAAGTGAGAAAATTTTGTTCTCTGCAGATGGATTTGGTAAATTTGGCGCCTTGTCTGTAGATGCGGACTGGGCTTGTGAAGCTAGAAGATATTATTTCAATATTGTGGGAAAATATGGCGCACAAGTGCAAGCTTTGTTGAAAAAAGCAGCAACACTTGATATTCAAATGATTTGTCCGCTTCATGGACCAATTTTAAAAGAAAATCTGGGATATTATATTGATAAATACAATACTTGGAGCAGTTATCAGCCAGAAGATGAAGGTGTTTTGGTGGCTTACGCATCCATACATGGAAATACTGCCAAAGCAGCAGAAAAAATGGGCGAAATCCTTACAGAAAAAGGTGCAAAAAAAGTAGTTGTAAGTGATTTGTCCAGAGAAGATATGGCTGAAGTAATTGAGGATGCATTCCGATATGATAAAATCATTGTGGCCGCTTCTACCTACGATGGAGGTATTTTCCCGGTTATGGAAGACTTCCTTCGCCATCTTAAGAGTAAAAATTATCAAAATCGTGTTGTGGGAATTATGGAAAATGGTTCCTGGGCACCGATGTCAGGAAAACTGATGCGAGATATCTTGGATGAGATGAAAGATATTACCCTTTGCGAGAATCAGGTAACTGTCCGTTCTACTATGAATGAGAATAATATCGAAGAGATGAATCAGTTAGCAGAAGAGTTGCTTGCAAAATAATAAAAAAAGAACTGTAAAGTAGCAAAATAAGTTACTTTACAGTTCTTTTTTATTACAATTTGGAATATCCGTAACTGTTTACAATGGCATCGATTTTTTGACCGGCATGGCAGAGCGGACAATCTTTTTGGCTGAAAGATTTATAATCTGCAAAATCTTCCGTTGTAAAAATCGAGCGTACCGGATAGCCATGAATTTCATTTTTGGCACTAAAGATAGCAGACAGCCCTTGGATGATACCGCCATAATATTCCAGGCATTCCAGACATTGGTCGATGGTTTTGCCGGTGGTGGCGGAGGCTACAAGAAGCAGAATGTTTTTTCCTTTTACCATTGGCTGGATATTGTCACGGAAAAACATTTGTCCGCTGGAGTCAAATTCCGGTTCAATGACATAAATACTTTGATGCGCATTCATGGAAATGACGCCGGCATCGGTAAGAATTTCAGCCAGATAGGCACCGATTACATAAGTCCCGTCCATGCAGACAATAGCATCAATTGGGGTATTATATTTATAATTCTGTGCCATAGTGGAAGCGACAGCTTTGGCTTCGCGTTGCCCCACTTTCAAGCGAGTCATATCCATGTAATAGTTGATATGTGAGTGGCTGGTAGCAAAATGACCGGGGACCACTTTGAGTAAAATTTTACTGTTGATTTTGGATGGTATTTTTATTGCATTTTCAAACATAGGCAACCTCCTTATAAAAGATGATTTGAAACAAAAGAACTTATTGTGCAGGTTCCTCACCGGTAGAATCCGCTGTTGTTTCTGCTGATTTCTCCATTTTTTTCGTTGACTGCGACAAAAGTGTCAAAATGGAGAGTAAGATAGTGAGAACAATGGGTGCCGAATATATGATATATCGAATATCCGGACGTGTATGCACACCGGGAGTATTGAACCAGATAAATAAAGCGAGGTATATGGTAAATACCAATGTGCCGAGAATAATGCCTATAATCTGTCCGATACGTTTCCCTTTAAACCAAGAGGTCCAGAGACAGTAAACAAGAAAAAAAGCAAGTGCACTGTCAAAAAGAGCAAATATAAGCATTCCAATATTTATTCCCATAGGACTGTCCTCCATTCAAATTAAGTTCCGTGTTATAAAGATAGTATACTACAATTGTGGCAAAATTTCCATATTTTTTTGTTGACATTTAAAAAAAAATGTGATATTGTAAATAGGCACGCAGGAATGGCGGAATTGGCAGACGCGCACGGTTCAGGTCCGTGTGGTAGCAATACCATGAGGGTTCAAGTCCCTTTTCCTGCATTTAATCTCTGTTTTTCGTAAGCAGAGATTTTTTTTTGCAATAAGCCGCTAGGCGAAATGAAGTGAACAAGGCCGGCAAGTGCCATCCTGCTTACATGAAATTTTCTAGACTTTCTTCTTTACAAAAGAAAATATTATGGTAAAATATTATTGTATGCTTTGTACAAAAAAAAGAATTTTGGAGGGTAATGATGAACAACGCGAAAAAATTAGCAAAACATGATGGAGTAGGAAAGAAACAAGGAGGAGACACCAGTTCGTTATCTTTGTTTTCTTCTAAGAATAAGATTCTGGCTATCTTAGGTATTGTTGCAGTTCTTGTATTATGTGCAGGAGTATGTTATATGCAGCTTCGACCACGTCCGGTATTGACGGTATCCACCGTGGACGAAAATGGAACTGAGAAAAAAAATACGGTATATATGAAAGAAGCAGTTTACAGCATTTATCAGGTGGAAAATCAATATAATCAATATTCATCCATTTATCAGCAAATGTATGGAAAAACCTATTGGGAAATGGAAGATGTTGATGGTAAAGGAAGAAATGGTGCTTCCGCAGCTAAAAAACAGGTGATGGATTCCTTGAAACAACGCGAAATCCTTTATATGGAAGCTCAGAAACGTGGATACTCTTTGACGGATGAAGAAATCAAGAAGACGGAAGAAAATGTTGCAACTACGGTGAAAAACTTCACGGATGCACAAAAACAGATGGATGGCTTGGATGAAAAGACCTTAAAGAGTGAATTTAAGAAAAATGCTCTGGTTGAGAAATTCCGTCAGATTTTAATTAAAGAAAGCGGTATTGATGAGGAAGCATTGAAAGCAACTGTCAATAAAGATGATTATAGACAGTATACATTGCAATATTATATGGTAAGCAATCAGGATACCAGTGGAGAGGAAACACAGGAAGTTTCTCCTGAACAAAAGCAGACAAATCTTTCCAATATGCAGGCACTGCAGGAAAAGGCAAAAACAGCAGAAGACTTTACAAAATTGCTGGATGAAAAAGATACTACAGGCATTCAGTATCAGACAGAAAATCTTGTGAAAAAAGATTTGAATGATTCCACATTCCTCACGAAGAAACTCCGTAAACAAATTACGAAGATGAAAAACGATGAAATTTCGGACATTATCGAAGGGGAAGATGGATACTATCTTGTGAAGATGGTAAATAATGATGATTCAGAAGCCTATGATAATCAGTGTAATTCTGTCATTGAAGAGGAAGAGACAAAGCAATTTAATGCAAAATATGCAGAATTTGCAGTGAATTATGTTACCGAAGTTCAGAGTTATTGGAAAGGCCGCGTAAAACTTGGCTCATTTACAATACAATAGAACATGAAAAATATTAATGAAGGATAAGACAAGATAGGAGAGAAAATCATGGCAAATGTGAAGCGGATTTATGTAGAAAAGAAAGAGGATTATGCCGTTGCTGCGAAAGATTTGAAAAAAGAAGTAAAAGAGTATCTTGGTATTAAGAATCTTGAGCAGGTTCGAGTATTGATTCGCTATGATGTTGAGGGGATTCAGGAAGCAACTTACAAAAAAGCACTTGCTACAGTCTTTTCAGAGCCTCCGGTAGATTATGTATACGAAGGAAGTTTTGAAAAAAAGGCAGAGGATAAGGTGTTTTCCGTTCAATACCTTCCCGGACAGTTTGATCAGCGGGCAGATTCTGCAGAGCAATGTGTAAAATTGTTAAATGAAAAGGAAGAGCCGGTGATTCGTTCGGCCACCACCTATGTTTTGTCCGGTGATATTTCAGAGGAAGATTTTGCACGGATTAAAGACTATTGTATCAATCCCGTGGATTCCAAAGAAACGGATGAGACAATCCCGGATACTTTGGTTACCAAATTTGAAGAGCCGGAAGATGTCAAGATTTTTGACGGTTTCAAGGATATGTCAGAGGATTCATTGAATGAATTGTATCAATCTCTTGGTCTTGCTATGACCTTTAAAGATTTTTTACATATCCAAAATTATTTTAAAAACGAAGAAAAGCGTGACCCTAGTGTAACAGAAATTCGTGTATTAGATACCTATTGGTCGGATCATTGTCGTCATACAACATTTTTGACGGAGTTGAAAAATGTGACATTTGAAGAGGGCGATTATAAAAAGCCGATTCAGGACACCTTCGAACAGTATAAAAAAGATCATGAAACCATTTACAAAGGTCGAGATGATAAGTTTGTATCCCTGATGGACATTGCTTTGATGGCCATGAAAAAACTTCGTGCGGAAGGTAAATTGGAAGATATGGAAGTGTCTGATGAAATTAATGCATGTTCCATCGTGGTTCCGGTTGAAATCGATCATGAAGACGGAAATGGGCCGGTAGAAGAAGAGTGGCTTGTATTCTTTAAAAATGAAACCCATAATCATCCTACGGAAATTGAGCCTTTTGGTGGTGCCGCAACTTGTCTTGGTGGAGCTATTCGTGACCCATTGTCAGGACGTGGATATGTATATCAAGCAATGCGTGTAACCGGAGCAGCGGATCCTACGATATCTTTGAAAGATACATTGGAAGGAAAATTGCCACAGCGTAAAATTGTAACCGGAGCAGCTAGTGGGTATAGTTCCTATGGAAACCAAATTGGACTTGCCACCGGTTTAGTAGATGAAATTTATCATCCGAACTATGTGGCAAAACGTTTGGAAATTGGTGCCGTTATGGGAGCCGCTCCTCGTAAAAATGTAATTCGTGAGAATTCGGATCCGGGAGATATCATCATTTTGCTTGGTGGACGAACCGGACGAGATGGGTGTGGAGGAGCTACTGGTTCTTCTAAAGCTCATAATACAGAGTCCATCGACACCTGTGGGGCAGAAGTTCAAAAAGGAAATGCACCGACAGAGAGAAAAATTCAGAGATTGTTCCGTAGAGAAGAAGTCAGTCGCTTGATTAAGAAATGTAATGACTTTGGTGCCGGTGGAGTTTCCGTGGCAATTGGAGAACTGGCAGACGGTTTGAAAGTGGATTTGGACAAGGTGCCTAAAAAATATGCCGGTCTGGACGGAACCGAACTTGCTATTTCGGAATCCCAGGAGCGTATGGCAATTGTTGTAGACCCAAAAGATGTGGATAAAATGCTGGCTTTTGCCGGAGAAGAAAACTTGGAAGCTATTCCGGTGGCGGTTGTTACAGAGGAGCCAAGGCTTGTTCTTTCCTGGAGAGGAAAAGAAATTGTAAACATTTCCAGGGCATTTTTGGATACCAATGGGGCACATCAGGAAACAGATGTAACCGTTACCATGCCATCCAAAGCAGATAATTATATGGCCAAGACCGTGGTAAAAAATTCTTTCAAAGAAACCTTTACCGATACATTGAGTGATTTGAATGTTTGCTCGAAAAAAGGTCTGGTGGAAATGTTTGACAGTTCTATCGGTGCCTCTACGGTTACCATGCCATATGGAGGTAAATACCAATTGACTCCGGTACAGACCATGATTGCCAAACTTCCGGTTTTGGATGGAAAATGTGATACGGTTACTATGATGAGTTATGGCATGGATCCATATCTTACAAGCTGGAGCCCATATCATGGTGCAGAATATGCTGTATTGACATCTGTAGCTAAGATTGTAGCAGCAGGTGGTGACTATAAAAAGATTCGTTTTACGTTCCAGGAGTATTTCAAACGTATGACAGAAGATGGAAAACGTTGGGGCGAGCCGATGGCAGCATTGCTTGGTGCTTACGATGCCCAGATGAAATTTGGTCTTCCTTCCATCGGTGGAAAAGACAGTATGTCCGGAACCTTTAATGATATTGATGTTCCTCCGACTTTGTGTTCTTTCGCTGTGGATGTGTCAAAAGTTTCCGACGTTATCACACCGGAATTGAAAAAAGCTGGGGATGTACTGGTTTATATGCCAATTCGCAAAGATGATTATGATTTGCCGGATTATGAGTATGTCTTAAAAATGTATGAGACCATCACGACTCAGATGAGAAATGGTTTGGTTCAGGCTGCTTATGCTTTGGAAGGAAAAGGAATTGCACAAGCAGCAGCAAAAATGGCATTTGGAAATAAACTGGGAGTTGCTTTTGATTCGAAAGAAACATTGGAAACCTATTTCAAACCGGCATATGGTGATTTGCTTCTGGAAGTAGCTGCTTCGGATGTGGATAAGATTGCTAATCTTGGTTTGAATTACGTGACGGTTGCCACAGTGACAGAAGAAGATGTCTTTACCTATGGGGAAGAAAAAGTTTCCATGGATGAGGCAATCAAGTCCTGGACCCAGACACTGGAAAAGGTATTCCCAACTCGTTCCGGTGTTGAAGAACAAAAGATTGATACGGGGCTTTATGATACAAAGGAAATTTATGTATGTAAACATAAAGTGGCAAAACCGAAAGTCTTTATTCCGGTATTCCCGGGTACGAACTGTGAATATGATACCATGAAATCATTTGAAGCTGCCGGAGCAGAGACAAAAAGCATTGTATTTAAAAATATGACGGAAAATGATATCAAAGAAAGTGTAGATGCTTTTGAAGAAGCCATCAATGAATCCCAGATTCTGATGTTCTCCGGTGGATTTAGTGCCGGTGATGAGCCGGATGGTTCGGCAAAATTTATCACTTCCGTATTCCGCAACGAGAGAATAAAAGAAGCGGTTCATCGACTTCTTCAAGAACGTGATGGATTGGCACTTGGTATTTGTAATGGATTCCAGGCTCTTGTAAAACTTGGTTTGGTTCCTTATGGAGAGATTAAGACGCAGAAAGCGGATTCCCCAACTTTGACAACAAACAGCATTGGTCGTCATATCAGCAAATCCGTTTATACGAAAGTAGTTACCAATAAATCTCCATGGTTGCAGAAAGCAACCCTTGGTGGTGTTTATGCAGTACCGGCTTCTCATGGAGAGGGACGATTTGTTGCAAATAAAGAGTGGATTGATAAATTATTTGCAGCTGGTCAGGTTGCCACTCAATATGTTGATGTGAATGGCAACCCAACCATGGATGAAGATTTCAATCCAAATGGTTCTTATTATGCGATTGAAGGTATCACCAGTCCGGACGGAAGAGTCTTAGGAAAGATGGCACATTCAGAGCGTCGCGGCGACGGTGTGGCTTTGAACATCTGTGGAGATCAAAACCAGTTAATCTTTGAAAGCGGTGTAGAATACTTTAAATAAATCAGCGCATGGATTTTCGAAAAGCGCCGGGGGTAACTCCGGCGCTTTTTTTAAATTGCCGGATAAAATGATAAACCTGACTGTAACCAAGTTCAGACGCAATTTCTGTAATTGACATGTCAGTTGAAAGAAGAAATTCTTTTGCTGTAGTAATCTTGTTTTCTATAATGTCAGAAAGGCAGGTGGTCCCAAAGGCTTTTTTGTAGAGCACTTGAAAATAAGCCGGGGATAACGTGATTTCTTTGGCCAAATCTTTGATTTTCCAATTGATTGAGGGATCGGATAATATTTTTTTTCGTATTTTTAATAAATCATGAAAATAGGGAACTTCCGAATTTTGATAATGTTGTGCGGACCAGGATTCCCCAATACGAGTCATCAAAAGCATCGTTTGATAATAGTGTACTTCTAGAACATATTCGCTGGGTTGGTAATATTCTATACAGATATCCTGAATGAGGGAATCAATGATATCATGGTTGTTAATTTTGATGGGTTGATTTAAAGGAAAGTGCAATTTAGTTAAAAAATCATCTGTGTCACGTGGTAAAAAATGGATGTAATCATCGCAATAAGGAGAGGAGACAGAGATGTATTTGTAAGGGGTATAACCAGAGATGATGACCACGGAAGGCTCCGTAATAGTATAGGAATTATCCCGAACTTGCAGAAGTGTTGGCGTTTTGATGTACAACAAGAGAAAGTCGGCAATCCCAGAATCCCGGGACAGGGAAAAGCCATTTTCATGGACGGTATTATAAATAGCATTATGAATATGCATCGAATCACTCCTTTTCAAAATTATATGTGTATTTATTGCAATTATACGATATTGTGAAACAAAATGCAAGGTTGTACAATGTGAAATAAGATAAAGTACCTAATTATTATTAATTTGAAAATTTGAAAGAATGGAGAGATTGACATGTTGAAAAACAAAGCAAAGAAAACCATTGCACTTATCCTTGCAGGAGCGGTGGTACTGCCTGGGGCTTCCTCAGATGTTTTGGTTTCGGCAAAAGCCAAATGTGCAGTGAAAACTATGACACTTGAGAAAGGACAAAGGAAAACAATCAAAATTAAAAAAAAGGTGAAGGGTGCAACATATTCCTTTAAGTCATCCAAATCATCTGTGGCAAAAGTGAATAAAAAGGGTGTAGTAACAGCAAAAAAGGTTGGAAAAGCAGTGATTACAGTTACAGAAAAGAAAAAAACAAAGAAAAAGACAGTTGGAAAAGTCACTATTAAAGTAAAAGAAAAGTCAACGGTTGCAACAACGGAACAACCAAGTTCCTCCCCGGTAACCACATCTGTGCCAAGTCCGTCTGCTTCTTCGGCAACATCGGCAGCTCCAACGGCAACAGCTACGGCGACACCAGCAGCTACACCGACGGTGGCATCTTCTAAACCGAAATCATTTATTGATGAAAATTTTGAAGTTCCAGAGGAGTTTGCAGAAGAGTTGGATGGTTATAATTATGCAGAGCCAACAAAGATTACATATTATTCAAATGTTTCCCAAGCAAATCGAAGAGCTTTAGTTTATTTACCTGCGGATTATGATGCTAACAAAGAATATCCGATTATGTACCTTTTACACGGAATTGGTGGAAGTGAAGACGAATGGAAAGCAGGACTTCCGGAATATATTACAGGAAATTTGAATAAAGAGGGAACGATTCCACAAATGATCATTGTATGTCCAAATCAATTGGTTCAGGTTCCGGGAGAAGCTATGCCGGGTAATTATTTGGATCCGGGTCGCTTTGTGATGTTCAACCGTATGGTGGACGAATTGAGAACCAGTTTGATTCCTTACATGGAGGAACATTATTCTATTATGGAAGGTCGCGACAATCATGCGATTGCCGGATTGTCCATGGGAGGAAGAACCAGTTTGTATTGTGGATTCTATATGTTAGACTACTTTAGTTACATAGGAGCATTTGAACCGGCTCCAGGTGTTCTACCATATAGTGCAGAGGATGGATTATTTACGAAAGATACCTTTACCATTCCGGAAGAATATCAAGAAACAACATTGATTATGATTCAGCAGGGTGAAAATGATACGATTGTTTATGATAATCCGACACAGTATCATAATGCTTTGGAGGATAATGGAGTACGTCATATGTTCAATGTTGTACCTTATGGTCATGATTGGAGTGCCTGGAGAGAAGGGCTGTACAACTTTGCAAGACGTGTATTTCAGTAAAGATTGAAAATGGAGGAAAAAAGAATGAAAAGAAAAATGGTAGCTACATTTCTTGTTGCATCTTTGTGTTTAACATCTGTAATTCCTGTGGGAAATCAAGTGGATGCGGCAAAGAAGCCAAGTCTTTCTAAGAAAAGCATTCGCCTTGAAGCAGGAAAAAAGACAGCTTTGAAAGTGAAAAATGCGGCAGGAGCAAGAGTAACATGGAAAAGCAGTAAGAAGAGTGTTGCAACTGTGAAAAAGAAAGGTTCCAAGTCAGCACAAATTCTTGCTAAGAAAAAAGGAACAGTGAAAATTACCTGTAAGGTGAAAAAAGCAAAAAAAACGTATTCTTTGGTATGTAAAGTAAATGTTGTGGCTGTAAAAAAGAGTCAGGAGGCTACAGCGACACCAAAAACGTCAGAAACACCGGCAGTGCCAGCTGTCACAGTGGCTCCGACGGCAACCGCTACAGTGAAACCAACGGCGACAGCGACGGTGGAGCCAACGCTTCTACCATTGAAGTCAGACAGCATTTTGGAAAACTATGAAGATGTTTTTGGAAAACTGGGCACATGTGCCAACTATGGCTCCGATCCAAGTAACAGCCAATTGCAGGATGGAAAAACCCTTGCATTTATTAAAAAACATTTCAATAGCATTACCATGGAAAATGAGATGAAACCAGAAGCTATTCTTGGAGAGAGAATTACTGCAATCACAAAAGAAGAAGCTCAGGAACTTGGTTATATCATTCCAGATAATTACAAAGAAACCCAAGTGCCAAAATTGAATTTTGACCGCATCGACAAAATTCTGCAAGTGGCCTATGACAATGGGTTGGTACTTCGCGGACATACTCTTTTGTGGCATAGTCAGACACCGGCATGGTTCTTTGGTATTGATTTTGACCAGTATGAGGATGCGGTGGATGAAGATACCATGAATGCCAGATTGGATTTTTATGTTTCAACCGTGATGGATCATGTCATGCAAAAAGAAAAGGAAATTGCCGGAGAATCTGGAAAAATTGTCTATGCATGGGATGTTGTCAATGAATATCTGCATCGTGGAAGAGCATTGTGGTTGAACTGGACCAGTGTTTATGGTGATATGGAAGGTGAGCCATCTTATGTAAAACGTGCATTTGAACGTGCTTATGAGATGCTTGAAAAGTACGAGGCGACAGAAAAGGTAACGTTATTTTACAATGACTATGATACCTATTTTGAAGTGGAAGATTTGTTGAATCTTGTAACCTTTATCAATGAGGGTGAATCAGCAAAAATCTGTTCCGGAATTGGTATGCAGAGTCATGTGGATATCAAGCGTCCAACGCTGGAAGAGTACGGAAATGCATTGGAGTCTTTTATGGCAGCCGGATATGAAGTTCAGATTACAGAACTTGATTTTACCATTAATTTCAACACAGATGGAAGTGATCCATCCTATAATTACAAAAATGAAGGTGAAACCATCGAGGAACAGGCTGAATATGTCAAAGACTTTATGGAGATGGTGATTACAAAACAGAAAAACCGCGACAGAACGGTTTCGCCAAAGGGAATCACCGGACTTACCATTTGGGGATTGTACGATTCCATATCTTGGAGAGATGAATGCCAGCCATTGTTGTTTGGTACCTCTATTGAGGATCCAAAGCCGGCTTTCCAGGCATTTTTGGAAGCATCCAGAGTGAAATAATGGATATTGTTATGTGTTCATATAAAAGGTATTAATGAAATAGATTTTTCGCCCTCTTTCTGCTTGAAACGGACATCATATTGTAATATAATGGATGTCAGATAGAGACAGAAAGAGGGGTTTTTTATGCAGGATTATGTGATTTTGGCATCTGGTTCTCCCAGACGAAAAGAATTGTTGAAAATGATTTTCGATTCCTTTGAAACGAGAGTTTCGGATTGTAATGAAGTGATTACATCCTCGGAACCGTCTGAAATTACAAAAGAATTGGCCTATCAGAAAGCGAATTCCGTAATGAGAGAAGTCTTGAAGGAACAAGAAAATACAGCAGAGAAATCGATTTTGGTAATTGGTGCAGACACGATAGTGAGTTTCCAGGGAAGGATTTTTGGAAAACCAAAGGATAAAAGAGAAGCCTTTGAAATGTTATCGGTGTTGCGGGGAAAGGTACATGAAGTTACCACGGGAGTGGCGCTTCTACGTGGAGGAAAAAAAGAGGAAAGCGTTTGTTTTGCTGAGACGACAAAAGTGTCTGTTGCGGCCATGAGTGAAGAAGAAATATGGCAATATATTGCCACAGGTGATCCTTTTGATAAAGCAGGTGCTTATGGAATTCAAGGAGTATTTGCAAAATATATTGAGGGGATAGAGGGGGACTATTTTAATGTGGTTGGTCTTCCTGTCCACCGAATTTACACCTCTTTAAGGAATTAATATGGGGCTGTGAAAAGATTCGAAAAAACTCAAAAAAAAAATTAAAAAAGTCCTTGACATTTAGTTCTGTCTTATGTATAATAATGATTGTCGCTGAGAGATACGGCGACAAAATAATGCGCGAGTGGCTCAGTTGGTAGAGCACAACCTTGCCAAGGTTGGGGCCGCGGGTTCGAGTCCCGTCTCGCGCTTCTTTTTTTATTTATGGGCAGTTATCTTCATTTGTCCCACCAATTCCCAGTATTGAGAGAAAAATAAATCTGCCAGGTGCAGAGGTTGAAAAACGAAGAAAATTATTGTATAATAATGTAGATATCATCAACTTTTTTGACACAAAATGCCGATATTATTTATATATAAAAAAGGCTTTCAGCAAAAGCGGAAAGGATAAAAGTTATGAAAAAAAATGCAGAGAATAAAAAGCATGGGATTTGGAAATGGGGAAGCATATTTTTCTTAATCGGTATCGTAGTTGCCGTTGTATGTTTCTTTCTTGGGGATAAATCGGATGCTGCGGAAGGGTTATATCTGACTTGTGATGGATATGAATTAAATTCGCAAACAGCATATCAAATGAAAAGTAGTGAAGCCACATTGATTTTGGGGTCGGAAGATTCGCCGATTTATGCAGACCCCAGTTTGTATGAAATAAAATGGTCGATTGAGACCGGACAGGACATCGCGGAAATACGGCAGGGAAGCAGCCAGATTTATGGAATCGTAAAAGCCAAAAATCCCGGTGAAGTTACAGTTCTTGCCACGGTTTATAATAAAGTAGCAAGTGGACTGGGTCCTATTATTGGTAGCGTGACATGTAAAATCCAGGTTGTTTTTGCAGTAGATACCTCACAAAATGATAACGTATTTAAGAAACCATATTCGGATTCTCAGGATAAGGCGATTTTCCTTCGAACAACGGATAGCCCGGTGCCATTGAGTTTAAACTATGGTAATTCCAATGAGGCGCAGTGGACGGTGGCAAATTCTGAGGTGGCATCGGTTTCTGCCGATGGAATTGTTACACCAAAAGGTGCCGGTAAGACTCGAATAACTGCCACATATACACCGGCAGACAGCCCGGAGATTACATATTCTACAACCATTGATGTGTATGTGTATCCGAGTATCAGTGAAACGGATTCTGATTATGGAAATTTAAAGACGATAAAGATGGATTCCGGGGGAACCATATATACCGATGCCAATTTTGTCAACAATATCGAAGGAATTCGAAACAAAATGGATTGGGTAATTAAGGTTGATAACGGGGGAAACGA
>JALEKC010000014.1 GCA_022769325.1 Eubacterium sp.
GTAAATACCTGACGTCGAATCTTTGTAATCGGGGTCTCAATACCTCTCATGTTTCTCCTCCATTTCATCCTTAATCCATAATTATTCTCAATAACAAAATCAGAATAACATAAATATAAGGGATTGTCTAGTATTTAACAATCATTTAATAGTTTTTTTACGAATTCATAGCCTCTTCGCTGCACTCCGGAAATTCGATATAAAAACAGGTTTTTTCCACCAGGTCACTAGTTGCCCAGATTTTTCCATGGTGGCGGTCTACAATGTGTTTTGCCACCACTAAACCAATGCCGGAGCCATCTTTATTTCCATGATTGTTCCCTCGGTAAAATTTTTCAAAAACATTTTCCCATTCTTCTTTCGGAATGGCAATTCCGGTATCTTCCACGCTGACTTGTAAACGTCCCTTTTTCCGTTGAATCTCTACCTGGATGGTCGTATTTTCATTGGCATATTTAACCGCATTTTGCAGAAGAATCAAAAACAGCTGCCGGATGCGGTCGTAATCTCCCTCCATCAAAGAGCATTCGTCATCATACTCAAGATTTGTCACAATGCTCCGCTCGGCACACATCATACGCATACTTCGTAGCACGTCCTGCATCACCGCAATGACATTGAGAATCTCCAGATTCAGTTCAAAATCCGGATTCTGCATTTTCGACAAAATCAAAAGGTCCGATACCAGCCTTTCCATACCGGCACACTCTTTCCGGATTCTTTCATAATATTCCTGACATTTTTCAGGAGTGTCCACATAACCGTCTGCCAGAGTTTCCGCATACCCTTTGACCACCGTAATGGGCGTCCGCAGTTCATGAGAAACATTAGAAAAGAAATCCCGGCGGCTCTGCTCCAGATTTTCGCGAAAGTCCTCTGCCTCCACCAGTTTTTCCGACAATATATCCATGCTTTCTGCCAAAAGACCCAGTTCATCTTTTCGCTGGATTCCCGTCTGCTGTGCATACTCCCCTGCCGCCATCCGCAACGCAATTTCTTTGATTCGAATAATGGGACGTACCAGTTGCCTGGAGAAAAAAGCCGAAACAATCAGGGCAACCATCAATGCCACGATTACGCTCAAGGCCATATAGCGCTGATACTGTCCCACGGAGCGCTCCCGGTAATCCATCTCTCCGTTTACCAAAATTACACCGGCATTTTCTCCCTGCACATTTTTGATGGGCGCCGCCAGATGCATCATATCCATCTCATAAATCGGATCAAAATCACTGAAACTGCGGGTCTTCCCCTCACAGGCAGCCGCTATCAGTGCTTTGGTATTGGTATCGCTCTTAGATACAATGCTCTGCATATCCGCATTGACATAACTTTCCTCCAATGGAGATTCTGCCTTTGGATTGGCCAAAATCCAGATATCTGTATTTTGAAATACACCAAAGTCATCAATTGCCAGAAGATACTCCTGCACCCCTTCGGCACCTCCGTGGGCCATAGTCTCTGTAATTCGCTTAGAAACACTTTGGGCGAGGCTCTTGAGTTCTTCCTTATACACATTCATTACATTATAGCGGTTAAATTTTGTAAATATAAGACCCGATATGGCTGTCATAATCAAAAGAGTTACAACAAAGCAAAGGCCTACTCTCCAGAAAATTCTTTTCAAAATAATTCCCCTGTTCTATCCCATCAGACATTGATTTCAAATTTGTATCCCATGCCCCAAATGGTCTTAATTTCCCAATTTGGATGGTCCACCTTGTCCAGTTTTGCCCGCAATCTCTTTATGTGGGAATCTACGGTACGACTGTCGCCAAAGTAATCCTGTCCCCACAAACTGTCAAGAAGGTTGTCTCTGGTAAATACCTTGCTTGGGTTTTTGGCAAGAATCCACATGGTCTCCACTTCTTTTTTGGTCATAGGAATTTTCTCTGTGCCGACAAATACCGTATATGCTTCAATATTTATCGTCAGATTTCCCACCGTAAGCACTTTTTTCTCTTTTTCTTCTTCCTCACGTCCCATGCGGCGAAGTACTGCCCGCACCCTCGCCATGACTTCATTGGGGCTGAATGGCTTTACCACATAATCATCCGCACCGATATCCAGTCCCATAACCCGTTCATAATCTTCTCCCTTTGCGGTAATCAAAATAATCGGCACCTGAGAGATCTCCCGAATTTTCTTACATACTTTATATCCGTCCAGTCCCGGCATCATAATATCCAGCAAAACCACTGCCGGATTGCATTTTTTAAATGTCTCAAAGGCTTCAATCCCATCATTTGCAACAATCGGCTCAAAGCCTTCTTTTACTACATAAGTACTTAAAACCTCCGTAATGTCTTCATTATCATCGGCTATCAATATGTGCTGCATAAAAACCCTCCTTTAATCCTTTTTACCTTCTATCATATAGCGTACTTTATTTTTATGTTTATTTTGTGACATATTTTTTCTTTTTTCTTGTTTTTCATGACACAACTGTGCCATAGCTGGCTGATACACTTAGGCTAATAAACTGAGGATGGTGTTGACTATGAAAAATAAATGGATGATTCTATTCTCCTGTCTGCTTGCCCTATTCGTCGTGGTTGCTTCTTTAGAGCCATGCAAAGAGGTCTATGCCGCGAAAAAGAGCAAGTATATCCGGATGAATGTAAAATCGGTGACTCTGTCAAGAGGCAGCGAATACAAATTACGACTTTACAATACAAAAAAACGGCAGACCATTGTCTTTTCTTCCGACAATGAAAATGTTGCCACCGTGGCTTCCACCACTGCTCTTCCAAAGCAGGCAGTGGTTACCGCCGTAAATCCAGGTAATACTACCATCCGTGCGACGATTTCCAATAAAAGCAAGGTTGTTCGCACGTTAAAGGTTAAAGTTAAAGTAACCCCTTATGCTGTCAGTATCAAATTCGGGCAGAAAAAGATATCTCTGGCCGAAAACAAAAATATGAAATTAAATACTATTATTAAGCCAAATGTTTCACAGGAGATTCCCCTCTATGAATCTTCTGACACCGATATTGTCACGGTAAATTCCCGTGGTGTCATCACCGGTATCAAAGCCGGGGAAGCCACTGTGACGGCTACGCTTTTATCCACGGGGCAGTCCGCCAGCTGTACCATTTTGGTAACTGCTCCTCAGGAAGAAAACAGCCGGCCCACCTCTTCCGTGACTACCACCCACACATCCAACTGATTTTATAGTTGTTAAGCACTTTGTCAGAAATCACGGATGTGTTCTTCTGAACGTCTGGCACCTTCGCGGAGCTCTGAAAGGAGTTCCGCTTTTTTCGTGCCAAGGAGCAACTCCTGATTGTATTTTTGAAAGCGTTCGCACTCATTTTCTGCCAGAAAAAGTACCGCCGTCTCATCCATGGCAAGTTCTGTCACAAACACCACAAGTTCCTGTCCTTCCTGAAAAGCAGCTTCCACAAAGTCAAAGGCGTATTCCAGTTTTTTACAGGATTCTTTTTCCCGTCTTTCCAGCTCAATCACCTCAGCGGCAAAGGGCTTCCGTACAAGTTCAAACACCTCTTCCGGTATTTTTCCTACAATCTCCTGAGGATCCGGGGTCGCTCTGCGTATTTTTTCCACCAAACGCTGTCGGCCAGCGGCATCTTTCTTTTCCAAAAATCCCTGTTTTTTCTGCAGAGCAAGATTTTCTTCAAGGGTCTCACACAATTCGACATAAGTGGACACTCCATCTTTCCCTGCCATCAATGGGCTGCGGTATCGTTTCAAGAAATCAAACCAATCATCGGTAAGTTTCTTTTGTTCTATAGCTTTTGCAAATGACTGATGCAGTCCGGAAAGCAGCAAATGAACCACACTGATTTTTTCATCAAAGGAAGCCCGGAACAATCGTTCATATACCGAAGTCTTTACATGCCCTTCCAATATCTCCGAAATTCCATAATGATCTTCATATTTGCGATACAAATCAATATAAGCCGCCACATCCTTTGCCACTTCGTCATGGGCAAGATATTCGCGGATGCTCTCCTCCATCAGTGGAATATCCAGTTCCTCATACACCTTCATAAGGCTGCTCAAATCCTCCCAGCCCCGGGCAGTTACAAATTGCATGCCATCCACATCATTTTCCACCCGGTAAAAATTTGCCGGCCGCAAATCCAGGTAGGCTAAAAGTGCAGGATGAATCTCCTGCTGACGCGCATATTCTTTCCAAACGCCAAAATCCGCATCAATGTGCATCTGACGCACACGGTCCAGAGTAACCATATCGAATTCCCGCACGGATTTATTGTATTCCGGTGGATTGCCCGCTGCCACAATCAACCATCCCTCTGGCACCGCCTGATTTCCAAAGGTTTTTCCCTGTAAAAACTGGAGCATGGTAGGTGCCAATGTCTCGGAGACGCAATTGATTTCATCGATAAACAAAATCCCTTCTTTGAGACCTGTATCCCGCATTTCCCGATATACGCTGGCAATGATTTCACTCATGGTATATTCTGTGACAGACATTTCTTTCCCGTCAAATTCTTCCTTGGTAATAAAGGGAAGCCCCACGGCACTCTGTCTGGTATGATGGGTAATGGTATAGGAAACCAGCCCAATCCGGCATTCTCTGGCAATTTGTTCCATGATTTGCGTCTTTCCAATTCCCGGCGGTCCCATTAAAAGCATAGGTCGCTGTCGAATCGGCGCAATCTGATAATCTCCCTCCGGTGTTTTGGCAAGATATGCCCTTACTGCATTTTTTATTTCCTGTTTTGCCTGCTTAATATTCATGGGTTCCTCCAATCTCAAACCGCATCGCCCAAGGCGGTACTTGCTCTTTTTCATAATCATCCAAATAGCAAAAGGCTACATCATAATTCGGTGGTTTTGCCGGATAAATTCCCTTTCCATCGGTAAAATACAGAAGTCCGCGAAGCTGTCTCAACTCCCCTTTTTCCTGCAACCCGGCAACGTAGGAAAATGCCGGTCTAAAATCTGTTCCTCCACCACCCACAACAGTAAATTGCTGCAAAAAAGTTTCCATTTCCGCAGTGTCTGTGATTTTGGTATCTTCACGCACCCCATCATCACACTGCAGAATGCGGATATGACATTTGTGAAAGAAACTGTCTTTTTCTGTCAGCAACGTAAATGTCTCCCGGAGAAATCTTTTTATCAGCTCACCATCGGTGGAATAACTGGTATCCAACACCACTACAAACTCCTGGATTCGCATTATTTCACGGCTTTCCATCGGTTCTATCAAAGGCATGTTTCCATATAATTCTAATCCGTAGGTGTAGAAATTCAAATCAAAGGTATCGGGGTCGCATTGCATCTCTTCCCGCAATACGGCAAATTTTCGCAAGAACTCCTGATAACTCCGACGACTTTTTTCTACTTTTAACCGGCGAAGTAATGTCTGTTCTCCCTTCTCCGGCTCTCTCCCCTGCTGCTCTTTTTGCATCTGGCTCTGTCTGGAAATCTTGTCCCACATGTCCTTGGCCTGATTTTGAACTGGCGACTTCTTTTCTTCCTCTGGCCAAAATTTGTGATTGTCCGTATAAAATTCAACCCGCAGTTTTTCCTGCTCTTCTCTATTTTTTTCCAGCAAATCCGCATAAATTTTAGCAGCAGACATGCTCTTTTTCTCTTCCATTTCCCGGTACATCTGCTGGCGTTGCCAAGACAAAGCCCTCTTTACGGAACTCTTCTCCAAATGATCCACCACATATTCTACCTCAATATCGCAGGCTGCATCCCACAACGCCTTTTCTCTCCCCTGTTGCAACCACAAGTGGGAAAAAAGGCAATGCAAAATCTCATGCAAATAAACCCGGTTCAGATATAATGGATTGGTCTGAAAAATCCGACAAATCCGCTCTGCCGGAAAGTACATACGACTTCCATCCGTTGCCAATGTGGCAATCCCTTCCAAGGGCTGCCACACAAGGGCCGACAATGCCACGTCAAGAAATCGTAAGTCCTGATACAATTCTTTCTGTACATACCGCAACACTTTCTGTGCCATCTGATTCTGCCACTCTTCCTGACTTTGCGGCTTCCCGTGATAATCATTCAAACTCATATCGATTCTTCTCCTTGCCTCCCCCATTTTGCTGTGCCGCCTCTTGTCGGGTCATCCCCTGCCAGGCCTCCCCTTGCCGGGCCGCCAATAAAAGAGCCACTCCCTCTGTCCAATTTTTCCGCGTCGCTTTTACCAGTCCCTGTTCCAACGTCTTTTTCTCAATCCTTTCTCCTTTCAACATGTTTGTGGAGACGAAGGTAAGCCACTCAGCCTCACATTTTTCCACACAAAGGCTGACAATTTTTTCCTGATTTCGAAGGATATAATCTTCATATCGTTTTCGGGCGGTCTCCCCCAGGCCAAAGGGTGTCATCAAACGATTCAACGCCATTTTGGTCAACACTTCGGGACTTTCTTCCGCACAGGCTTTCTCAAAAACGGCATCATAGGCCTCAAAATCCACTTTCCCCTCACGAAAACATTGTCTCGCACGGAATCCTTCTCCTTCGATATTAAGGCCAAAAATGTGTGCCGGTTCAATGGTATCATATCCCTCATAATACTCCGGATAATACACCACTGCATCATCAAACGCAACCTCCACACCCCAGGAAATTCTTGCCAGAATCGCCTTGGCACTGGTATCTTCTCCTGCACTCCCCCGAATGCGTATTTGATGAAGTCGGTTGCAATTATTAAATACATCGCTGCCTATTTCCTCTATGTGCCTGCCCACTTCCAGATATGCTAACTTTCTGCAATTGAAAAATGCCGCATTTTCAACACATCGCACTGTATCCGGCAAACATATTTTTTCAACAAATTCTCCCTGTGCCGGATGAGATGTATCTTCTCCTATCACCGTGAACATCCTTTCATCTGTACCGCCAGAGGGACCTCGATCGGAAAAGCAATAGGCACCAACGGCACCCAGTTCTCGGTCTTCCATTTCCTCCGGCAAAAATATTTCGGGACTGTCAGAATACACTTCATATAAAATCGCCCTCTTGTTCTCTTCTTGCCAAATCAATTTCATGTCTGTTTCTCCATTTCTTTCCCTCTTCCCCATTTTTCTTACATTTCCCAAATCCTTATTGGCTAAAAGCACCATTCCCTTTTATTCGAAATTTCTTTCAGTATACCCGACTTTTCCAATATTTACAAGACTGTTTCACACTATTGTGCTCCTGCATAAATCTATTTGGGGGCTGCCCCTTGACATTTTTCCAAACGCCAAGGGGCAGCCCCCTAAAACCTTTCTATTTTTCCTTTTTCATCTTTGACTTGCACGCACCGGAACATGCTCCTGCCGAGGGGCAACCGATACAATGAACGCCCTTTTTCTTTTGTTTTCGGATGTAAAAAACCGAAGCACCTACTAGGATAATAAGGATTAAAACAACGATAATATCTGCTATATTTCCAGTCATATCTCATCCTCTCTTTCTAACTATGGCATTCATCGTTCGGAGTGCCACCATATAGGAAAGCCAATGCTTTATCAGTCTAGCTGATACTGAATATCGATAGCACGATTGGCTCTTATTATCAGTCCCGCAACAATTGCTGCAAATACGAGTACCGCAATCAATCCACCGGCAAAACCGGCTCCCACAGTTCCTGTGGTAAAGAAGGTACCAATCTGGTATACCAGGAAACCAACGGTAAAGCCCGTTGCCAATTGAAGGCAAATACCACCAAACAACCATTTTCCGCTTTGCATCTCCGAATTCATAGCTCCCAATGCAGCAAAGCACGGTGGTGTAAACAAATTAAACATCAGATATGCAAGGGCTGCCACTTTCGTAATTCCCATAGCTGTAGCCACTGCATTTCCACTTCCAATCAACTCCAGTTCCTCCGTGTCGATGAAATTTGTAATGGCATAAACGGTAGCAATCGTACCAACCACATTCTCTTTGGCAATAAAACCTGTAATTGCCGCAGCGGCCAACTGCCAGGCTGCCACACCCACAACCGGTACAAGAAGGACTCCAAATGGCCCTGCGATACTGGCAAGAATCGAAGTGCTCTCTGCCCCTTCTTCCACCGCCTGAAAATGCCAGTTGAAAGACTGCATAATCTGAACCACCGTATTGCAAACAAGAATAACTGTTCCCGCTTTTACAATATATGCTTTTCCACGACTCAGCATGGACAAAACACCAATTTTTAAACTCGGCACTTTATACTCCGGCAACTCAATGATAAAGAATGATTTTCTGTATTTCATACCGGTAATTGCCTTAATCAAAAGTGCTCCCAGAAGAATCAAAAGAATACCCACAAAATACATCAACGGTCCAACCCATTTGGAATTTGGGAAAAATGCTCCTGCAAACAAAGCAATAACCGGAAGTTTTGCCCCGCAAGGCATAAAGGTTGCCAGCATTGCTGTGGTTCTTCGCTCTCTTTCATTGCGGATGGTACGACATGCCATAATGGCTGGGATTCCACATCCGGTTCCAATAATCATCGGGATTACGGATTTTCCGGAAAGTCCCACGCGTTTAAAAATCGGATCCAGAACAATCGTGGCACGGGCCATATATCCACAATCTTCCAAAAGAGCAATGAGGAAATACATCACCATTACCAATGGAAGGAACCCAACTACAGCTCCCACACCACCTATAATACCATCTACGAGCAAAGCATACAAGAAAGGATTTGCATTTTCCAAAAGTCCGCCTACCCATTCCTGGAACGTTTCAATCCAGCCTACCATAATATCAGCTAACCATGTTCCCAAAGTGGATTGGGAAATAAAAAATACAAGATACATAATTGCCGCAAAAATAACTAGTCCTGAAACAGGATTGGTCAAAACGGCATCCAGTGCATCCCCTTTGTTCTTTTCTTTGGTTTGCACTTTTCGTTTTTCAACCTCATTTACAATCTGTTTTACAAAGTCAAAGCGGCGACGGTCCGCCTTTTCCACTTCTTTCTTGTCATGCAGATTTACATTTCCCTGCACATAAGGTGCTCTTTGCTCTGTGCCCTCCAGTGTCGCTGCAATCTGTACCACCTCTTTCAATCCCTTGTCGGCTGTAGAAGTGGTCTTTACCACTGGACAATCCAGTTTTTCTGCCAAAAGGACTTCATCAATTTCCGTTCCCTTTTTCTCATTCACATCGCTCTTATTCAATGCCACAATCACCGGAATTCCCAATTCCAAAAGCTGAGTTGTAAAAAACAAGCTACGGCTTAAATTGGTAGCATCCACGATATTGATAATCACGTCCGGATGTTCATTTTTCACATAACTGCTTGTGATACTCTCCTCCGAGGTAAAAGGTGACATCGAATAGGCCCCCGGAAGGTCCACGGCAATCAGTTCCTTTTCCCCCTCATAATGGTCTTTTTTAATCAGACTTGTCTTTTGGTCTACGGTAACGCCGGCCCAGTTACCAATCTTTTCATTTCTTCCCGTCAATGCGTTGTACATCGTCGTCTTTCCGCTGTTGGGATTACCGGTCAATGCGATTCTCATAAAGAAGCCTCCTTAAATAATAATAAATTGTGCCAGGTCATTGTCAATATTGTAACGTCCGTCTTTAATCGAAACAATACAGTTGCTCCTTTTGCGGGACACCACAGTAATCGGTTCACCGCTGTAGCATCCGAGAGAAAACAAAAAGGACTTCATCTCCTCATCTTTCGTGGAAATGTCCTTAATAATATAATCTTCACCTTCTACTGCTTCATTTAACTTCATACGACTCATCCTCTTTTCTGTAAGTTAGTCCTGCAATATGACTGTTAATTACTTCTTACGTGTGTTAGTATATACTAACCATTATTAGTTGTCAATACCTTTTTTTAAAAATATTGAATTCTCGCCTTTCTTATGCTATACTAGTTAACAAATAGAATTTAGGAGGAATCGAGATGACCTTAAATGAATCTTCAGAGAATTATCTTGAGATGATTCTTATGCTAAGCAAAAAGCTACCGGTTGTCCGTTCTGTTGATATTGCTGAAAATATGGGCTTTAAGAAATCAAGTGTGAGTGTGGCTATGAAACATCTTCGGGAAAATGATTACATCACTGTCACAAAGCCGGGATTTATTTATTTGACAGAGAAGGGACAAGAAGTGGCAGAAATGATTTATGAGCGCCACGAACTTCTGACTTCCTGGCTCATTCAGTTGGGTGTGGATGAGGAAATTGCCGCGCAGGATGCCTGCCGTATGGAGCACGACATCAGCAAAGAAAGTTTTCAGGCCATAAAGAAATATATTTTAGAACATTCTTGATTACATACATAATACTCCACAAGTTGAGATTATTGGTTCCTGTTGTTTTAAATAAACGCTAAAATGTATTGTACATCTTAAATAATTACGAATGTGTACTAAGATAATCCGAAAAACTTTCGGCTCCTAAACGTCGCCTTTTTCTCAACATTTTAGCCCAAATCATATTACCTTGATTTTCATCAATCATACCACGTTTATATGCATCAACCAGTATATCTGCTGTAGTCGTATATTCTAAAGAGTATTTATTAAATATCTTTAGTCAATAATTTCATCCCCCTCATCATCATTTCCAAAGACAAGATCCTCTCTAAACGCATCTAAAAGTAGTTCCTCATACTTTCCTGTAGATATTATTTCTGCACGATACAACCTATCCGCCATGCGTATATATTGACCCGTAGTTTTCATATTCTTGTCTTTAGGAGTTGGCTTATACAAATCAATGTCATATCCTAACTTAGCAGCAGAATGCTGCACATCCACCTGCATTTTATTGTATAATTTGCTATCAATTTTGCCTTCATTTTTAAGTCGAAATAAAATCGCTTGACGACTTAATCCAAAATGTTGTTCTAACCAAATCACATTTTCAAAAGAAACAGATTTACATTCCTTAAGCACACTATATAAAGCCGCAGATGGTAACAAAAAATGGGATGCAAACATATCTGCTTCTCGCTCTGTCTCATTTCCACCATCAATTACAATTGAGCAAACGCTCTTTGTTCCCTCTGTATCATATCTAAGATGATAAAACTCATGAGCCATCGAAAATCTCTGTCTTCCAAGTGACATACCGGAATTTATTGCTATCAAATTAGTCCCACTTCCTTTTATGCACATTCCACTAATATTTCTTCCTAATGGATACAAAACAGTTGTTAATTCTGGCATAGTCTTAGCAAGTGAAAAAATGTCAATCGGAGACATAGTATCTTCTCCTAACTCTTTTCTAAGATTAACTGCCATACTATCAATTTCATTAATATTTTTCATGCTCTAATCCCTCCAACATTCGTTGCATATTTTCTACATTTAATGCAAGTCTATTTATGACAGCAATTGAATTTAAATCTTCCTTTGACATTCCACTAGTACGAAACGCCACATTTAGGCAAGAAATGTCCTCTTCATCATTAATAATGGCACTCACTTTACAACCAAATAACTCTGCGAGTTTCTTTATAACATCCGTGCTAGCTTCTCTTTCTCCATTTTCAATTTTAGATATTAGGCTCTGATCAACTTGTAGATATTCAGCAATAATAGATTGATTAAAACCTGTCTGAGTTCTCAATTCTTTAACTTTTCTTCCAATGCTTAATCTATCCATAGTATCACTCCTTCTTTTTTACACATTATATCAGTTTCTTGTCATAAAGTAAATATTTTTTTTTAATAATTTATGACTATTTCGTATATATTATTACTATGCCGTCAAAAAATGTAATAACATAATTTCCCATGCTTATTACCCAAAAAACAGCTGCACCACAACCCACAGGTCATCGCGCAGCAGTTTTGCCTTTTTTCACATTTTTGCTTTACTTTTTCCCCTCTATCCCGCTTCCTCCATATCTTTCAGGATAAGAAGCATCTGCCCGGCATGAAGGGTCTCCTCCTCCAACTGGTTAATTTCCGCAATAAGCTCTCTGGTTGTATAAAATTGTTTGGCGATGTCCCAAAGGTCTTCGCCTGGTTTCACCACATAGCCTATCATTCCCGGCCCATTTGCCCAGGTGGCAGAATCGATTTCTTCTTCGGCAACTCCCGAGATAATCTGCTCTTCATGATTTTCAAAAGCCAAAACATCCAATACAAGAACTGCCTTGATATCCACCTCCTTTTCCCCTAAAAGGGTACCATTGATTTGCTCCACACTGACATCAAGACGAATGTCACTATCTTCGGCAACTCCGGGAATCTGGACTTCATGTTCAAAAGGAATCATTCCTCTTGCCACGGCAAGGGGTGCTTGCGTATCCGAGGAGAGATACAGGATATGAAGTTCCATAAAGCCTTCCACCACCAAAGCATCTTTAACCACTCGTTTCTCATCCACGTGGGCCACTCCACCCACTTTCCAAATCTGCAATGGCTGCTTGCTGTCATCCAGCATGATTTTTCCGTCCACCCGGGATTTACTCTTGTTTTTTAATAATAATGTCTCAAAATACGACATTTCATAAATCGGATTACAGTTCTTTTTGGTGGAATAAAAATCCGTCAATAGTTCTAATTTTTCCTGACCATAGGCCGCCATATGGAACGCTATCACAATCTCAACGTCCAGAATGCGGTCTTCTCCATCCTCATCAGCCTTAACTTCTATTTCGTAGCTGTGTATCTCCGACTTCGCCTGCAATACACTGGTTTCGTCACAACCACCACAGGGAATTTCTCCCTGAACCGGCACATGACATTCATGATACCCAAGCCCTGCCGGCTCCTCCGCATTTAGATATAATACAAAAACCTCCACTTCCCCCGTAACCATCATTTTATTTTCCTCGCATCGCGTCTCAAGTTCTGCCAGCCTCACATCTTTGTACAAAATTCGGCCAATGGTATCTTTGGTTCCCGGCAGATGGCACTCATCCCGGATACGAAGGGTATCTTTCTTCATCAAGAGCAGTTTGGTAATGTCCAAAGATTTCTTTTTTGTATAAAGCCCCTCCTCTGCGGAGATATCCACCGCACCCTCTCCATCATATATGGTTTCCGCCGCGATAAAAAAGCGAATAACGGCTCGAATTCCCAATTTTCTTGAATTGATTAAATCTGCACGGAAATCTTCGATATTGCTTTGAATGGTCAATTCTTCTTCCCGCACCCCTTCACAATCCAGTTTTACCGTCTCATAAAACGGGGTATTGCCTACCAGATCACAAAGAGGGG
>JALEKC010000021.1 GCA_022769325.1 Eubacterium sp.
AAATCAGGAATTGCGCCATTCTATTCGGATAAATATGCTAAAGTTGGTGTACAGGTTTCTGAATTATTTGACGAGGAGGCACTTCGTGAAAAGATAGAAGGAATTTGTGTACAGAAGAATGTGATTTTGGAGCATCTTTATCACAAACCGGCATTGAATGTGGATGAGTTGATGAAGACACTCGGGGAATATCGTGATATGGTAGCACCTTATGTATGTGATGTTTCTGCCTATTTGTATGAGGCAAGACAGCAAGGAAAACGTATTTTGCTGGAAGGCCAGCTTGGTTCCCTGAAAGATCCGGATCATGGTATTTATCCTATGGTTACGTCTTCATCTACACTGGCTGCATACGGTGCCATTGGAGCAGGAATCCCACCGTATGAGATTGGACGAATTGTCACGGTTGTGAAGGCTTATTCCAGTGCTGTTGGTGCGGGTGAATTTGTCAGTGAAATCTTCGGAGAGGAAGCAGACGAACTTCGTCGTCGCGGTGGTGATGGCGGTGAGTATGGAGCTACCACAGGACGTCCACGTCGTATGGGTTGGTTTGATGCCGTAGCAAGTCGTTATGGATGTCGTATCCAGGGGGCTACGGAAGTGGCTCTTACCGTATTGGATGTACTTGGTTATCTGGATGAACTTCCGGTATGTGTCGGTTATGAAATCGATGGAAAAGTGACAAAAGATTTCCCGACAACGCGCGAACTCAAAAAAGCAAAACCGGTTTATGAAGTTCTTCCGGGTTGGAAAGAAGAGATTCGTGGAATCAAAGAATATGATAAACTTCCGGAAAATTGCCGTAAGTATATTGAATTCATTGAGAAGGAACTTGGTGTGCCAATTAAGATGGTATCCAATGGTCCGGGAAGACATGAAATCATATATCGCTGATATAGATATAGAAAGAAGGGATGGAAATCAAGGCGAAAGCATGATTTCCATTCTTTACGTGAAGTGAAAGCGGGAGAAAGAAAAATGTTTTTTGTATTTTTATTATTTTGGATTGTATTAAATGGAAAAATAACAGGAGAGATTCTGGGGTTCGGTGTAGTTATCGCACTTGCAATCTTTTTGTTTAGTTGTAAATTTTTAGGATATTCCATCAAAAAAGACATAGTTGCCTGTAAGGTATTCGGCCTTGCTGTTTGCTATGTTCTTTTATTGATATGGGAAATTGTAAAAGCCAATATCGGTGTCATGCATTTCATTTATAATGAAAAAGAAGTGGTAGAGCCCTGTGTGGTGGAAATGGCAGCACCATTTGAAATTCCGTGTCTCAATGTGATTTTAGCAAATTCCATTACCATGACACCGGGGACAATTACCGTGGAATTGCTGGCGGACCGTCTGACCATTCACTGTCTGGATACAACCATGTCGGAGGGACTGGAAGAATCGTCCTTTGTACGTCTCTTGAGAAAAATAGAACAGGGGGTAAAGTCATGTTGACCTTGGTAGAACATTATTTTTTTGTAATTGTATTTATTTTGATTGGAATTTGTCTGCTTGCCTGCCTGATTGCGGCCATTCGCGGGCCGGAATTGGGAGATCGGATCGTGGCAGCCAATGTGATAGGTACCATGACGATTGCCACCATTGCCCTTCTTTCTTATTTTTTTAAGGAAAGCTGGCTTTTGGATGTGGCATTGATTTATACGATGATTAGTTTTCTGGCCGTTGTTGTATTGACGCGGATATTTATAAGACGTTATAAGAGTCGGGAAGAAAATGAGAGGAAGGAAGGGTAAAGAAAAATGGAATGGATTCGCTTTCTCATCGCAGTAATTTGTATCTGCGGTGGTGTCTTTGTAATGATTTCGGCAACCATTGGTGTGTTCCGTTTTTCAGAATGTTTGACTCGGATGCATTCGGCAGCCATGGGAGATACCCTGGGACTTGGTCTGATCATTCTTGGTTTGGTTTGCTTGAACGGGTTATGTTTTACGACGGTAAAATTGATTTTGCTGGTGGCTTTTTTGTGGACAACCAGTCCGGTTTCCAGTCATTTGATTGCACAAATGATGGTGGAAAAAAAGAAAAAGAAAGAAAAAGGGGACGAAGCAAGATGACAATTTTTTCTTATATATTAGTGACGTTTTTAATTGTATGTGCAGTTGCAGTCTGTCTCAACAAAAATTTATTGACATCCATCGTTATTTTTATGTCTTATAGTGTGATTATGTGCATTATCTGGATTTTATTGGAATCTCCGGACCTTGCCATAACCGAAGCAGCAGTTGGTGCAGGTGTGACAAGCCTTCTGTTCTTTATGACGCTAAAGAAAATCCATGCCTTGACAGAGGTTCGAGGAGAAGACGAATCTCTATGGGATGATGAGGAGGGAGAAGAAGAATGAGCAGAAAGAGAGAAGATTATGAAAAACGCTGGTGGCGGAGACTCCAGCGATTTGTTGATGGCGAAAGAGTGGAAAAAAAGGAACATGTGGACATCTTTTCCGAAAATACCTCTTTTCTAAATAATGAGGGGAAGAGAGATACTACAAAAGTAGAACTTGAATGGGAAAAGCCGGTGCAACCTTCGAGAGAGGCCTTATATAAGCGTTATCAACAGTGGCCGCAAACCAAAGGGGTACAATGGTTTCGAAAAATCTACAATTGCATTGCTGTCATATTTTGTCTGGTTTTGATTACGGTTCTTTTACTGACAGTAAATCAACTGCCCACGTTTGGAGCGGCAAATAATCCCACTTCCAATGAGGTGGTAAGTCGGTACATTTCTGACGGTCTGGAAGAAACCGGGGCAACCAATATCGTTGCGGGGATGATTTTGGACTATCGTGCCTTTGATACCCTGGGAGAATCCCATGTGCTTTTTATTGCGGCAACCTGTGTTATGATTTTGCTGCGGCTGGATTCCAAAAGTTCAAGAAATCAGGAAATTCGAAGGAAACCTGAGAAAACAGAGGATCCGATTTTGCGAATGGCAGCAAAAATTCTGACACCATTTATCCTGATTTTTGGTATCTATATCATTTTAAACGGGCACTTGTCGCCGGGAGGTGGTTTTTCCGGAGGTGCCATCATCGGTGCAGGACTGATTTTGATGGCAAATGCCTTTGGATTTGACCAGACCGGACGATTTTTTACCCGAAAGACCTATTCCATTGTGACGGTGTCGGCTTTGCTCTTTTACTCAGCGGCAAAGAGTTATTCCTTTTTTACCGGTGCCAATCATCTGGAGAGCGGAATTCCTAAGGGGATTCCGGGAGCCATTGTCAGTGGCGGATTGATTTTGCCATTGAATATTTGTGTGGGACTGGTAGTTGCATGTACCATGTATGGATTTTATTCCTTGTTTCGGAAAGGGGAAATTGGATAAAATGACACTATTTACAAATTATTATGAGACTGTGGCGGTGATACTATTTGGTATCGGCTTGACCACATTGCTGCTTCACAAAAACATGATTAAGAAAATTATGGGTTTTAATATTATGGATACTGCGATATATCTGTTTTTGACTGCCAAAGGCTATATTGTTGGGAGGCTGGCACCTATCGTTGTAAATAACGATTTGTCAGTGGAAACTTATGTAAACCCCATTCCGAGTGGTCTTGTGCTTACCGGAATTGTGGTATCTGTCAGCGTGACAGCATTGATGCTTGCCATTACCGTGCGCTTGTATCGACGTTATGGTACCCTTGATATTGATGAAATTGCATTTCGTGCAAAGAGAGAGGAGATATAGTTACTCATGAGTCTGGTTCAAAATTTTCCGTTTTTGAATATTATCATGTGCCTTGCCAGTGGCGTCATATCGTCAGTGCTTCCGGCGAAAAAAGCAAGAGCATGGACCCTGATGTTGTTGGCGATATTGCTGGTAATGTCAGGAAGTGTACTGGCCTTTGTCGAGAAGAGCGGAGAACCCTATGTCTATATGATGGGGCATTTTCCGGCACCTTGGGGCAATGAAATACGAGTAGGTGTGTTGGAGGCTTTGATGGCTGCTGCCTTTTGTCTGATTATGCTTTTATCGGTAGCCGGTGGTGGAAAGTATATTGCTTTGGAAATTACCGAGAAAAAGCAAAATTTATTTTATGTGCTGGTAAATCTTATGATGAGTTCGTTGCTGGCATTGATCTATACCAATGATATGTTTACGGCCTATGTATTCATCGAGATTAATACCATTGCTGCCGGAGGACTTATTTTAATTCGTGAAACCGGTCATACTTTGGTGGCAGCTACCAAATATATGATTATGAGTTTGATTGGTTCCGGATTGATTCTAATCGGTATCTCGATGCTTTATGGTATTACCGGTCATCTTTTGATGTCAAATATGAAGGATACCATTGCAAAATTGAATGAAACAGGACAATATACCATGCCCCTTACGGTGGTTATTGTTTTGATTTGTGTGGGACTTGCAATTAAATCTGCGTTGTTTCCGTTTCACAGCTGGCTGCCGGATGCTTACAGCTATGGAACGGCAGCCTCCAGCGCCATATTGTCCAGTTTGGTTTCCAAAAGTTATATCTTTTTATTGTTGAAGATTTTTTATCGAGTGATAGGAATTCCTATCATCGAGATGCATCATGTGGGAAATCTGCTTTTTTTCCTTGGAGTGCTGGGAATGATTCTTGGTTCGGTACGAGCCATTCGTCAAGTGGATATTCGAAGAATGATTGCTTATTCTTCAGTGGCACAGATCGGATACATTTATATGGGAATAGGAATTGGAACGAAGGCAGGAATGCTCGCTGCTATGTTTCATATAATCTCCCATGCAGCCTCCAAATCCATGCTTTTTATTGCAGCACGGGGACTGTCTGAGGTTTCCAAGGACAGCAAGCTGTTTATGGATTTGAAGGGAGCGGGATACCGCAATCGAATTGCCGGAATTGGATTTGCTGCCGGAGCCCTGTCTATGATAGGAATACCACTTTTTGCCGGATTTACTTCTAAAGTGTATTTTGCCATGGGGGCTTTGGAAGCCATTCCGTCTAAAATGTGGATTGCCATGATTGCTTTGGCGATTAGTACGATTTTAAATGCGGTTTATTTTTTGCACACGATTATGACGATATACACACCTGTATCCGAAACAAAGATGCCGGTGGGGAAAAATACCTTGTCATATACAGCAGCCATTTGTATTTTTGTAGCCTTAAATTTATTCCTGGGTATTGGTTCCAATTTAATATGGCAGGCCATATCGGCGGGAGTGCAAATGTTTGCTTAGAAATAGCAGAAAGGAAGAGGAGCAGTTATGCTGGCGATACCTATATTTTTGCCACTGATTAGTGGAATGTTCATTTTTTTTCTTGCCACAGTCGGCAGGAAATGGCAAGAGGGACTGACAAGACGATTATCTATTTTGGTTATGACCCTTGTGATGATTACGGCATTGGTGCATTTTGGGAATCTATTCTGGGGAAGCAGTGATCTTACCATCTGGTATTTGAAAAAAGATATTCCCGTATATTTTTCTATAGATGCTATGGGACTTGTATTTTCTACACTTGTAGTATTTGCGTGGATTCTGGTAACTCTTTATACTTTTTCCTACATGGAAGAGGATAAAAAAGCAGCACGTTTCCTAGGATGTCACTTGATGACGCTGGGGACGCTGATGGGGATTACCAGCGCTGGAAATCTTGTGACCATGTATCTGTTTTATGAAGGAATGACACTGGTAACCATTGGTTATGTTGTCCACGCACAGACCAAAGAAGCAATTGCTGCCGGGTACAAATATTTATTTTATTCCATTATCGGGGCATTTCTTGGACTGGTTGGTTTCTTTTATATCTACCAGTTTGGCACAACCCTTGCTTTTGTGCCGGGAGGCGTGCTGGAGGCAGGTAAGATTGCCGGCCATGAAACCCTCCTTCGCGTGGTAATTCTTGGTATGATTATTGGATTTGGTTCCAAAGCAGGTATGTTTCCCTTGCATGGATGGCTTTCCACCGCACATCCTGTAGCACCGGCACCTGCCAGTGCAATTTTGTCCGGTGTCAATACGAAGATGGGAGTACTTGCCATTATCCGGGTGATATATTATATTGCGGGACCGGAGTTTATTCGAGGAAGTTTTGTTCAGTATGTGGGAATTTTCCTAACCTTGCTTACCGTATTTATGGGGTCTATGCTGGCATACAAGGAAAGAATTATGAAACGCAGACTGGCATATTCAACCGTAAGCCAGGTTTCTTATATCTTGTTTGGGGTTTTGTTACTGCATCCACTGGCACTTGTGGGAGCGATGCTGCATGTGATTTATCATTCTGTGATTAAAAATAATTTGTTTTTATGTGCCGGAGCCGTTATTCATCAAACCGGGTCGACCCGGGTGGAAGAATACCGGGGCATCGGCAAACGAATGCCGGTAACCATGATTTGCTTTACCATGGCATCACTGGCCCTGGTGGGAATTCCTCCTTTCAGTGGTTTTGTGAGTAAATGGGAATTGTGCATGGGTGCACTGGCATCGGGGATTGGATTTGCCAAGATCGCAGGACCGGTGATTTTATTGATTAGTGCCCTATTGACAGCAGGATATCTTTTGACTGTAAGTGTGCACGCTTTTTATGATAAGCCGGTACAAGATAAATTTTGTGAAGCCGATTATAAAATGCTGCTTCCCATGATTATCTTAGCAATACTGGCTTTGGGATTGGGGATTTTTGCAGAACCGGTTCTCTCATTTATGACAAATGTTGTATCGCAAGTATTATAAGGAAAAGGTGAGAAAATGAGTGTATTATTATTAGTGTTGCCTATTGTACTGCCGATTGTAGGAGGAGCGGCCCTTCCCCTTTTCCCATGGAAACGGCGGCGGAATCGAAATATATATGTGGAAAGTATCGTAATACTTACTTCCCTTTTGATGTGGATTTCTTTGATTGCACATCCGGTTACGTATACCCGGTTAATTAACCTGGCAGGTATTTTGGAAGTGTCTGTGCATTTGGATGGCGCCGGTATGGTATTTGCCGGATTGGTTAGTACCTTGTGGCCCTTTGCCTCTCTCTATGCTTTTGAATATATGCATGGAGAAGAAAACGAGAATCGCTTCTTTTCTTTTTATACCATTACTTATGGTATTACACTGGGGATAGCCTTGGCAGCCAACCTTATGACCATGTATATGTTTTATGAGATGCTTACATTAGTGACCATTCCGCTGGTCATGCATTCTATGTCAAAGAAAGCACGGTATGCCGGAAGAAAATATGCCTATTATTCCATCGGCGGAGCGGCCTTTGCCTTTATTGGATTTATCTTTATTTTGCGCTATGGTACTAGCATGAATTTTACCTTTGGCGGTGTTTTGGATATGAGCAAAGTAAGTGGACATGAGCCCTTGCTGCAGGCGGTCTTTGTATGTATGGTACTGGGATTTGGAGTAAAAGCAGCGATTTTTCCTCTTCATGGATGGCTTCCTACGGCATCTGTGGCACCTACACCGGTTACCGCCCTTTTGCATGCGGTTGCCGTGGTGAAATCCGGTGCGTTTGCCATTTTGCGAATTACGTATTACATTTTTGGAACTTCCTTTTTGCGAGGGACAGCGGCACAATATATCGTACTTTGCTTTGTGGGAGCCACGATTTTATTTTGCTCTTCCAATGCGGTAAAGGAGCAGCATTTGAAACGACGTTTTGCTTATTCCACTGCCAGCAATCTTTCCTATATTTTATTTGGAATTCTTTTGATGACCCCGATGGGTATGGTTGGTGGTATGACCCATATGATTTTTCATGGAATCATGAAAATCACACTATTTTTTGCCGTCGGTGCGGTAATGCACCAGACGGAAAAAGAATATATCTATGAGATTGCCGGTTTTGGTAAAAAAATGCCTGTAGTGTTTGGCTGCCTGACTGTGGCCGGTATGGCTTTGGTGGGAATCCCTCCATTAACAGGTTTTATCAGTAAATGGAATATTGCCACGGCAGCGGTGGAAGCTTACCAAATGGGGAATTGGCTGGCGCCGGTCCTTATCCTGATTTTGATTTTGTCGGCATTTTTAACAGCCATTTACATTTTTACGATTTTGGGAAAAGCCTATCTTGTGCCGGAAAGAGAAGACTCCTCTGAGAAGGTATGCGATCCGACCTGGCAGATGAAATTTCCCATGATTCTTTTTGCCATATTGATTATCGTTTTGGGACTATATTCCAAGCCACTGATGACCTTTTTTGAATGGGTGGCAAATGGATGGATTTAGGAGGTGCATGGAACAATGATGTATGTTTTTTTGGGAATTACGATAGTAGCATGGATTGTGACGGCGATTTGCCTGCCACAACAGTTTAAAGTATCCACGCATAATAAGCGCTTTTTGTTCTTTTACCTTCTGACAATATTGGCTACTCTCGGATTTTTCTTAAGTGGCTTGAATTTGATGAAGCAGTTTTGCTTTTTTGAAATCATGACGCTGGCATCCTTTGCCTATGTGCCCAATGATGAGACCACATATGCAAAGAAATCGGCTTTTTCCTATCTTGCTTATGGCATTGTGGGTGGTCTTGTGATGCTTTATGGTTTGATGATTTTGTATGATATGTTTGGTACCTTTGAATTGCGAGAGATGCAAAGCATGTTGGTGGGTGTTGCTGTAGAACCGGAAAATCAGAAGAGATTGTATCTTGCCGGTGTCTGTCTGCTTTTTGGATATGGAGCCAAGGCGGGGATGTTTCCGTTTCATACATGGCTTCCGGATACCTATACGGCGGCACCTTCCAACGGTACAACCTTGCTTTCCTCCGTGCTTTCCAAGACGGGAATTTACGGGATATGGCTTCTTACTGTTTTTCTGTTTTCGGAAGCGGTTACATGGAATAAGGCACTTTTGATTTTGGCGCTGTGCACCATGTTTGTCGGTGGATTTTTTGCTTTGTTTGCCACGGATATGAAGAAAATACTTGCGTATTCTTCCATGTCCCAGATTGGTTTTATCCTATTTGGTATCAGTATATTTACCATGTCCGAAGAAACTGCCGTTGCTACCTGGGGAACGCTTTTTCATGTGGCAAACCATTCTTTGTTCAAGTTGATTTTGTTTACGGCAGCAGCACTTTTATATGGAATGACAAAAACCACAGATTTAAACAAATTAGCCGGATATGCCAACCAAAAGAAGTGGTTGAAAATACCGGTAGCAATAGCAGCACTAGGTATGGGAGGATTACCTTTCCTTTCCGGATATATTAGCAAGACCATGCTTCATGAAAGTCTCATGGTGACACCACAGTATCAGACGATGCTTCCGGCTGCCGAGTGGATATTCCTAATTTCGGGTGGTTTTACCGTGGCATATATGCTGAAATTATATATGGCAGTGTTTCATAATAAAAAACAGGAAGAAGCAGAAGAAATCTGTGAAGCAAAGCCCTCCAAAGCAGGTATTGTGTGTTTGTGGATATTGGCAGCAGTAGTTGTAACGGGAGGAATTCTTGGTATTGTATTGGAACCGGGATATTTCCTTTCTTTGGAAAGCTTAAAAGGGGCTTGTATTTCCATTTTGATTGGTATCCTGTTGTATCGCCTTGTGATTCGCCATTTGGCATTTTCCAGGGAAGAAGATGGCAGTTTTTCTTGCTGTCAGGTGATTCCGTCATGGTTTGGCTTGGAAAAAATGATATATCGCCCACTGTTTTTGCAATTCTTTCCTTTTATTGGAGCTCTTTTTTTCCGGCTTTTTGACCGGATTATAGATGGATTTTCCATTGCCATGATGAAAACTCTGCTTCGTCCGAAAAAACTTCGTGTTAAGCAGGAGCATATGGTTGCCTATGGCCTGGGACGTTTTGTAGATGGCATAACTTATGTGGTTCAAGTGAAGATTCGCAAGAAGCCGGCAGAAAGACGACGTTCCTATGGGGATTTGTTTGCCGTGGGAAGTGCCGAATTTTCCAGGACTACCCAATTGGTTTTTTATAGTGTCTCCTTTGGTTTAATGATGTTTGCCATTGGTTTGATGGCTGCCTTATTCTATCTGCTTAAAGTTTTGTAGAAAGGAAGTATTAGAAAATGAAATGGATACGTTTTACACTAGAAACTCATACAGATGCCGTGGATATTTTGAGTTATATGTTAGATGAAATTGGTGTGGAGGGAATTGAAATTGAAGATCATATTCCTCTTACCGAAGAGGAAAAGAGGCAGATGTATGTAGATATTTTGCCAGATCCGGAGGAAAATGATGGTTCGGCAAGGGTGCATTTTTATATGGAACCGGAAAATTGCAATCCGGATACTGTAATCATGCAGGTACAAAATATTTTTCAAGAGATAAAAAGTTATACCAATATTGGAAAAGGAACCGTCAGTTTATCGGAGACAGAGGACAAAGACTGGGTCAATAACTGGAAGACCTTTTTTAAACCATTCCGTGCCGCAGAGAATGTTGTTATCAAGCCCACATGGGAGTCTGCAAATGTAGAAGATTATGTGCCGGAAAAAGATGTGGTGGTAGAGATTGATCCGGGTATTGCCTTCGGAACCGGGACACATGAGACAACCAAACTTTGTATTCAGGCCCTTTCCAAATGGGGATGCAAGGGGAAACGTATTTTTGATATCGGATGTGGGAGCGGGATTCTTGCCATTGCAGCCCTGAAACTAGGAGCTTCTTATGCTTGTGCAACAGATATCGACGAAGTTGCGGTAGATGTTGCCGGTGAGAATATGCAGATAAATGGCATAAAACCGGAGCAATATCAATTGTACGCCGGTGATTTGATTAAAAATGTGGCAAAGGATCATTCCTATACCTTTAGTGCACCTGCTGCCACTGAGCGTTCGGTCAATGGAGAAAAATTAAGTGAACTTGCCGGAGGTGGTTACGATATTGTGACAGCAAATATTTTGGCTGATGTTATCATTCCCTTATCTGCGGTGGTACGCCCTCATATGAGCCAGGATGGGATATTTATATCTTCCGGCATTATCGAGGAAAAAGCCGATGAAGTGGAAACGGCTCTTGTGAAAAATGGGTTTACGATTTTGGAAAAAACATCCATTAAAGAATGGGTTTGCTTTGTTTGTAAGTAAATTTATGAAATACAAAATTATAAAAAAATAAAGTCGATTGCCTATTAATATATCTATTATTTTATCCGATACATATTTTGAAATCGAAGAAATATCATTATAGGTGGTGAATATTATGAGAGTCGATGCTTATATGCAGGTGAGTCAGCTTTATAAAGCAAACAAACCAAAAGGGTCAACGAAAAAAACCACAGTGACGGCTACAGATTCTTTAGAAATATCCGGATTTGGCAAAGATTACCAGATTGCTAAAAAAGCGGTGGAGAAAGCACCTGAAGTTCGTGAAGAAAAAGTAAAAGATATCATGGAACGCATGAAAGCAGGAACATATCAGGTTTCTATTGAAGATGTTGCAGCCAAGATGGCAGACCGCATACTGGGGTAATGACAGGAGGATGTTTTTTTGGCAAGTTTAATGGAAGAGTTGATTGATACACTGGACAAGGAAGAACGGCTGTATGCAGACCTGATTCCCATTCAGGAAGAAAAAATCCGGGCCATTATCGCAAACGACCTGGATTCCCTGTCCCGGTTGCAGGGGCAGGAGCAGGTTTTGGTAGACCAGGTTGGAAATCTGGAAAACAAACGTTTACGGGTGACAGAGGATATTGCCACAGTTTTGGGGATGAAATCCGATGAGATGACCTTGGAAAAACTGGTAAAGAAATTGAGCAATCAACCAAAAGAAAGAGAAACATTGGAAAAACTGCATGACCGTCTCAAAGGGACGATGGGGCGTCTGCAGGATTTAAATCTCCAAAATAAAAAACTTCTTACGGAAGCGTTGGAGATGGTTGAATTTAATATGAATGTGATAAGAAGTACACGGATGTCTTCGGGAAGCAGTAACTATTCAAGCAATGCCGCACAGGTGGATATTGCCGATTATGGTGCCGGTATGTTTGATGCGAAGCAGTAGAAGAAGCGGGAAACATTTCCACGCGACACATCGTGTACTTCTTCTATTATATAATTGAGAGATAAAACGAGGGAAATGGTATGGGAAATTTATTCGCAAGTTTTAATACAGGAGTTTCGGGACTGCATTCAGCGCAGTCTTCTCTATATACGACGGCCCACAACCTGGCGAATGCCACCACAAAAGGGTATTCGCGCCAGCAGGTAATTGTGACGGATGCTTTTTATTCCACCAGATACGGGGCCTATGCCAACCGCCTGCAAGTTGGACTGGGAACGGAAGTTGCTGAGATTCGCCAGGTGCGAAATCAGTTTTTAGATTCCCAATACCGCTTGCAATTGGGACGGCAGAGTTTTTATGAAGCACAATACCAGGCCGTGCAGGAAATGGAAGATTTATTTGGAGAACTGGAAGGAGAGGAATTTATCACCTCTGTTACGAATTTGTGGAGTGCGGTATCCAATCTGGCACAGGAGCCCAATAATATCGTACTTCGTTCCGAATTGGTTTCCACCGCATCCCAGTTCACTGAGCGTGCCAATGCACTTCGGGATCAATTGGTGGAATATCAGACCAATATGAATCAGGAAGTGAAAAATCAGGTAAATAAAATCAATGAGATTGTCAGCGAGATTAGTGAATACAATGATTTGATTAAAAAGTACGAGGCCACCGGTGAATCGGCAAACGATTATCGGGACTCCAGAAATTTTTTGCTGGACCAATTGAGTAGTTATGTCAATGTGGAGAGTTTTGAGGAAGTGGATGGAACGATTTCCATTTATGCAGAAGGAAGTTTTCTGCTGGAGTCCAATGTTCAGCACCGGCTGACCACGGCAAATGAAAGTGAGACCTCAAAATTATTAAAACCAGTCTGGGAAACCGGAGGCGACTTTTTCCTTCGAGGGGAATTGTCTTATTCCAGCGAAAATGATACCGATACCGGTTCCCTT
Organism: Eubacterium sp.; assembly: GCA_022769325.1. Classification (GTDB taxonomy): domain Bacteria; phylum Bacillota; class Clostridia; order Lachnospirales; family Lachnospiraceae; genus Eubacterium_F. Next base: position 12,901 of record JALEKC010000021.1, read on the forward strand.
CGGGGGCTTTTGGTAGCACGAGGAAAATCTGCTACTACGTATCTGGATATTCCTCAAAAACCAGTGGAAACAGATTATGTGGATGCAGATGGCAATCTGGATAACCGAGCTTTTTTCAATGCCACAGAAGAATATAATCGAAAAGTGGAAGAGTACAATGAAAATGTACAGCCATCTATCGTGATGACCATAGAGGCAGAATTTGACCAATTGATTCATGGAATTGTGACCATGGTAAATGATACGCTGTGCCCCAACAAAGAGATTACCTTGGCAGACGGAACCACTATGACGGTGTTGGATACAGAGAAAGCACCGATTGGTGATGATGCCGATAAAACCATGGGAGCAGAACTATTTGTACGACGCAATACCAGCCGCTATACCGAAAAGACGGTGACGGTACTGGATGAAAATGGAAATCCAAAAGCTATTTCCGTTTTTGAATATAATGAAGAAGATCCGGCGGACCATTATTCTTTATATACCACGGATCAGTTAGAAGTAAATCCGGAATTATTGCGGGATCCTTCGAAATTGCCATTGAGTGCCAATGCATCTTCCGGCCATGTGGATGGATATACCTTGGATTTGTGCCAAGAACTGCTGAAAAAATGGCAGGGAGATTTTGGGACGTTGGATCCGAATTCCATGACATCCTATAATTTTTCAGATTATTATGGAGCCATGGTGGGACAATTTGCAACCTTGGGAAATGTCTGGAAAGGCATGATTGAAAATCAGGAAACAACCGTTCATTCGGTAGAAAGTGCGAGACAAAATGAGATGGGAGTATCCACGGATGAAGAATTGGCAGATTTGCTAAAATACCAACAATGTTATAATGCATCCTCCCGTTATATTACGGTGGTGGATGAAATGATAGAACACTTGATTACCCGCCTGTAGCAGGGGGATAACAAGAAAGGAGGAACAACATGGGAGCGACATTTCAAGGACTCGATATAGCAAAATCCGGAATGATGACATACAATGCGTCTATGCAGACGGCAGCACATAATTTGGCCAATGTGGGGACTACCGGCTATTCTCGTCAGGTTGTAAAAACAGCAGCTCAGACAAGAAACGTCAGTTCCATCAAAGTGGAAGGTTCCGGCGTTTATGTGCAGGGAATAACAAGAGAACACAATGATTATTATGATGTAAAATATGGCAGAGCCAATGCAACGTACTATAAATACAATACGTATACCTATTATTTAAATGATATTCAAAAGGTGATTTATGCCAAAGAAGATAATCAGGCAGGAATCACAACCTCTTTTGATGAATTTTGTAAAAGATTGACGGGAACTTCCACCGATGCCGGCAGTGAGACGCGACGAAAAGAGATTGTGTCCTACGCCGAGACCGTTTCCAGTTTTGTACAGGAAACGGCTACCAATCTAAAAGCTCTTCAGGAAGAAGCCAATGAAGAGATTAAGACAACTGTAGAACAGATTAATGCCATTGCGGAAAAGGTAGCATCTTTGACCAAACAGATTAACACACTGGAGGCGTATCGCAATACCGCACACGATTTGAGAGACCAAAGAAATGTTTTGATTGACCAGTTGTCTTCTTATTGCAATGTGGAGGTAAAAGAAAAAGAACCTGCAGATGGAGTAGGGATGAATCAGTATTATGTCTATGTGGATGGTACGATTTTGGTGGACACAGAAAATGTCAATAAGATGAAAGTGACAGAAAGCGAAACCACAAAAAATATCAATGATATCAGTGGTTTGTATCAAGTGACATGGGAAGATGGCTCTCCCTTTAGTCCTTATAGTGCCACGTTGGGAGGAAAACTTCAGGCGTTGTTCCAGGTAAGGGACGGAAATAATACTACCACATTAAAAGGAAAGGGAGATTCTCTCACCAATGATGCGGACGGAAATTTGGTTCTTACGATGAAAAATGCCAATATCAATGATGTAAATCTTTTGAATATTCCGGCACAGGATGGAGAACTGACCATCAATAATTTTACCTATGCCTATGATCATTTTGATGTTCATGTGGAGGAAGATGGCTCATTTACCTACCAATTTACGTTGAAAAACAATATCAGTACCAAGCAGGCTACTATTTTAAACAATGCGGTGTCCAAAGGATATGAAGTGACCATTGGGGACAGCGTGGATTACAAAGGAATTCCATATTATATGGCACAGCTCAATGAGTTTGTGAGAACCTATGCCCAACGCTATAATGATGTGCATAAAAGTGGATATGATGATTATGGCAATGCGGGGATTGATTTTTTCAATGCCACGGTGGCTGCCACCGGGGATAATTATATCTTTACTACCAAGGTGGATGGCAAAGAGCACAGCTTTTCATCTCTTGCGACACCGGAAGCTAATGGCAGTTATACCGGAAGCTATTATTACATGACGGCAATGAATTTTTGTGTTACGGATGCCGTATCTGACGACCCCCGACTGGTTGCCTGCAATTCGGAATCTTTGCCCGGAAAATCTGAAAATCTAAATTTGAAGAAGTTATCGGATTTAAAAGATGACTCCAAGATGTTTTTGCATGGAGCACCGGATTCTTTCCTGCAATCTCTGACAGCAGATGTGGGAGTAGATGGGCAGAAGGCAGTTTCATTGGAACAGAGTCAAAAAAATATACGAGATGCGGTGGATGTCCAGAGACAATCGGTATCCGGAGTGGACGAAGATGAGGAAACGGAGAGTCTGATGACCTACCAGCAGATGCTATTTAACCAATATAAAGTACTTTCTGTCATGAACGAAGTACTGGATAAATTGATCAATCAGACAGCAGTCTAGGAAGGATGTGACAAAGTATGCGTATTACCAATAATATGATGAGAAGCAATGCCATGCTTCATATTCAAAAAAATAAAGCCACGTCAAATGACTATTTTGAACAATTTGCATCTCAAAAAAAGATACAAAAACCTTCCGATAATCCCACCATCGCGGTGCGGGCATTGAAATACCGTACGACGCTTGTAGAAATCGATCAATATCTTTCCAATTGTGAGGAAGCGGAAAACTGGATGGATGCTACGGAGGAACCGTTGAAAAAAGCGGACAGTATATTGGATACGATGATTGATTATGTGACCCAGGCGGCCAATGGCACCAACAATGATGAGGATCGTTCTACCATAGCTGCCCAGCTGAAGCAATATTGTGAATTTATTTATCAACAAAATGCCAATATGGATTATGCGGGACGATATCTTTTTACCGGATATCGAACCGATGTGCCCTTGCTTTTTGAGGAAACTAGTTCCAATCGTACCTATACCATGACAGAGGGATTGGAAATCAATGATATCCAGCGTTATAATTATGTATATGGACAGCCGGAATATGATGATACAAAAACAGCTTCTGATTATGCCAATGAGGCATCGGAATATCTGGAAACTCATCGTATTCAGCTTTCCTATGATGATTGCGACACCCGGGATGTCACCATAACCTATACGGATGCCAGCGGGAAATCCCAGACCATAACGGCTGTGACAAAGAGCATTCCGGACAATAAGACATATAATGAACAATACCATCCGGCCAAAGATGAAATCTTTTTTGTGCCGGAAACCGGAGAACTGGTTTTTGGGGATGATGTTTACGATTCGATTCGGGCCGGTTCCGATTTGAAAGTGCAATATTCCAAGACCAATTTTGAAAAAAATGAGATTCGTCCGGAACATTATTTTGAATGTACGGCAGTAGATAATGTAACGGGTGAAACAAGAAACTATTTCAATATCAAAGAGCAGAAAATTAATTATCAGATTAATTTTAGTCAGACTATCACGGTAAATACCCTTGGCTGCAATGCCTTTGATACATCCATAGGACGAGTGGTAGATGATATTTATAATGTGATTAATAATTTGGATGTGATGGATAAAACATTGACATCCATCCAGAAAAGAATCGATGACTGTGATCCCAATGATACGGAGACTTTGGCAAATCTCAAGGAATTGTATCAACGGACCGAAACGGAGATTTCGTTACAAAATACGGTTCTTACCAATGCCTATACCCATTCCATCACTGTTTTTCAAAAGGCGAAAGACACATTGAATGTGGCATTGGCAGAGCATGGATCCCGTTACAATCGATTAAAAATGACATCCAGCAAATTGGAAGTATTACAGACAGATACCAAAGAATCAAAGTCGGAAAATGAAGATGCCGATTTGGAGGAAGCTTATGTCAATTATACCCAGGCCGACCTTTTATACCAGGCATCTTTGCAGGCTACAGCCAAGATTCTTGGCACATCTCTTTTGGACTTTATCTGATAACAGAATGGAGGAAATCAAATGTTAGTAAAAACAAAATATTTTGGGGAAATTAATCTTGCAGAAGACAAAATAATTACCATGGAGCGTGGTATGTTTGGATTTGAGGAATATAAACAATATACCATTCTATATGACAGTGAAAAAGAAGGAAGACCCAATGTTTCCTGGTTTCAAAGTATAGAGGAGCCGGGACTGGCTTTTTCCGTTATCAATCCATTGGTAGTAAAAGAAGATTATAATCCGATTGTGGAGGATGAACTTCTTCAAGGCTTGGGAGAGATTACCGAAGAAAATATCGTCGTTCTTCTGCCTCTTACCGTACCACAGGATATCACACAGATGTCAGCCAATCTGAAAGCACCGATTGTGATCAATGCAGATACAAGAAAAGGGGCTCAGGTAGTGGTAGAAAATGAAGACTATGAAATCAAATTTAAAATTTATGATATTTTGAAACAAAAAAAGGAGGTGTGACCAATGTTAGCACTGGCTAGAAAAGTAAATGAATCCATCGTAATAAACGATGATGTGGAAGTGACGATTTTGGAAATAAAAGGGGACCAGGTTAAGATTGGAATCAATGCACCAAAATCGGTACCGATTTATCGCAAAGAATTATATGTACAGATTCAGAAGGCAAATGAAGAAGCAGTAAATTCGGCAGATCCAAATACTTTGAAAGACTTATTTAAGTAAGGTTAACTTTTTAGCTGGAGATGCCGATATGTCCTATAAGAAACGAGTTAATTTGCATTGGATACACATGGAGGTGTTTAAAAATGGAATTTGAAACGATATCAGATGTAAATTCAGGTTATAGTGCATCAGAGATAACGCGCACTGCACCAAAGAAAACGACAGGGGAAAATGTGAATATTTCAGCACCAAATCCGGCGCTGGATGTAGCACAGGTTGCGGAAGTGAATGCAAAGGACAATGCTGGACAGCAGGGAGGCAACAGCCAGCAGCAAGAACACATGGCAAGTGAGGCATCCATTAATGATGCCGTATCAAAGGCGAATCATCGTATGGAGCACACGCGATGCGAGTACTCCTATCATAAAGAAACCAATCGTGTGTCAATTAAAGTGCTGAATGCGGATACCAATGAGGTAATTCGTGAAATCCCACCGGAAAAATCTTTGGATATGCTACAGAAAATGTGGGAAATGGCTGGAATCCTTGTGGATGAAAGACGATAAGGAGGAGAGAATATGGCAATTCGAATGAGTGGTCTGTCATCAGGTCTTGATACCGAAGCGATTGTAGGTGCCTTGATGTCAGCGCAGAGTTTGAAAAAAACCAAGTTGACACAGCAAAAGACAAAATTAGAGTGGAAACAGACCAAGTGG
>JALEKC010000028.1 GCA_022769325.1 Eubacterium sp.
GCACGAAATGATATTTGTTGGCCTTGTGTCGGCCTTGTTCATCAAAAAAGGGACGTGTCTCTCAGAACACGTCCCTCCTCTTAATCATATCCATATCAAATTAGTGATAGCGACTCAGCACCTCGTCAAATTTCATATTTCCACCAAATAAATCCAATGCACTTCCGATGGTAAAGTCCATCCGTCCGCCGGAAAGACTGTCCAGTAGTTCTAAATCTGCGAAAGAGCTGATACCTCCGGCATAAGTAACCGGCAATTCGTTGCACGTTGCCAGAATTTTCACCAATTCACAATCAATTCCGGTTCCGGTGCCCTCTACTGCCACACCGTGCACAAGATATTCATCGCAATATCTGCTTAATTTCTCCATCAAAGCCCCATCTAAGGGTTGATTGGTAAATTTCTGCCAGCGATTGGTCACGATAAAATATTGTCCGTCTTTGGGTTTACAGCTCAGGTCTAAAACAAGTCGCTCCTTGCCAACTTTGTTTTTTAAAGCTTCCAGTCGATCAAAGCGAATCTGACCTTCCGAAAAAACATAGGAGGTAACAATCACATGGCTGGCACCTGCCTCGATAAATTCTCCCGCATTGGCCTCGGTAATGCCACCGCCCACCTGCAATCCCCCGGGATATGCAGAAAGCGCCTCCTTTGCCTGACGAACATCTTCCCTGTAATACTCACTTTCCACAGGATTCAATAAAATTGCATGTCCACCGGAAAGATGCTTTTCCTGATACAATCTGGCATAGTCTGCTGCATTCATCTCAGAGACAAAATTTTCTTTCGCCTGATTGCCCTCATCCTGTAAACTACCACCAACAATTTGCTTAACTTTTCCATTGTGTATGTCAATACAAGGTCTAAATTTCATGGATTATTCTCCCAGACCCAAAATCGTTTTTACTGTTTTTTCCATCTCCGTCTTATCACAAACCGTGTCGTGCAAAATCGGTGCGGTACGAATCTCTTCAATCGCCTGCGGAATCTTAACACCGGAAAGCTTATTCAGTTCATCTACCAATTCAAAATCTGACATACTGTCATATTTTTCATCAATGGAATTCATGACACTTCTTGTAAATTTGTAAGGACTTGCAGTAGAAGCAATCACTGTCTTGATGCCGGATTTTGCAGCCTTTTGATAGTATATATTGCTTGCAACTGCCGTGTGGGTATCCATAATGTATCCGGTCTTATCATAAACTTCTTTGATGGTTGCATGAGTTTCCTCTTCGGAAGCAAAACCACCTACAAAGTCTGCCAGTTTTCCCTTCATTTCAGGTGTGATGCTATATTCACCCTGGGTTGACAACGCATCCATAAAGGCTTTTGTCTGGCTTGCATCCTCTCCGGTAATACGATAAATCAATCGCTCCAAATTACTTGAAATCAAAATGTCCATTGACGGCGATGTGGTAAGGATAAATTCTCTCTTACGATCGTATGTACCTGTCTGGAAAAAGTCATACAATACTTTATTTTCATTGGAAGCACAATACAACGTCTGAATTGGAATTCCCATGTTTTTCGCATAATAAGCAGCCAGAATATTACCAAAATTTCCTGTTGGAACTACAACATTCATTGGTTCTCCTGCCTGAAGTTCTCCCTTTTCCAAAAGACGTCCATAGGCATATACATAATAAACGATTTGTGGCACAAGACGTCCGATATTGATGGAATTTGCAGAGGAAAACTGATATCCGGCCTGATCCATCTGTGCTGCAAGTTCTTTCGAATTAAACATATTCTTCACGCCGGTCTGTGCATCATCAAAATTTCCGACAATTCCAACCACATGCGTATTGGCACCCTTTTGCGTCAACATCTGTTTTTCCTGAATCGGGCTTACACCATTTTTCGGATAAAAGACAATGATACTTGTGCCTTCTACCTCCGCAAAGCCGGCCAAAGCAGCTTTTCCGGTATCTCCGGATGTAGCTGTCAAAATAACAATCTCATTTTTTACACCATTTTTCTTTGCCGATGTTGTCATCAAATAAGGCAAAATCGACAATGCCATATCTTTAAAAGCAATGGTTTTTCCATGAAATAATTCCAGATAAAATGCGCCATCTTTCTTTACCAATGGTGCAATTTCCGGGGTATCAAATTTATCGTCATAAGCACCATGAATACAATGAAGCAATTCTTCTTTTGTAAAATCTGACAAATATAATTTCATTACTTCATAAGCGGTCTCCTGATAAGAAAGTGTCGCCAATTTCTGCAAATCCATATCCAAAGCCGGGATAGATTCCGGAACGAACAATCCGCCATCCTCTGCCAGTCCTTTTAAAATTGCCTGGGATGCTGTCACTTTTTCACTATTGCTTCTTGTACTTTTGTACATGATACTCATAATATTCCTCCATTTCTGCGTACCATTTTGGCACACAATGCACTTTTCGTAATCTAATCGCTTCCTCATTGTAACATTATTTTTACATTTTTACAACAACTTTCTATTTCAAAAGTTCCTGGAATCTATTTGAAAAATTCATGACATCCATGTTCTTTCACTTTTGTCAAATCGCGGTCAAACCATGCCACATTTTTCGGTTCCGAAGCACTACGACACATAAAATAAAGGGCTCCATTGGAAATATCTTTTCCTGACAGTGCTAATTTTACCGCCTTCCTGCTCTTTTCCGAAACAGTCACACGATAATATCTTCCATTGGCAACCGGCGAAAATTGGTATCGTCCATTTCGATTGGCAAATACAACTTCTTTCACACTATCGGGAAAATGTTTGGATTTCACTCGGTTTATAATAACATTGGCAACCAAAATTCTTCCTTCTAAATCCTGGTCGCCGGCTTCCGCCTCTACAATACGTTCCAGAATTTGCATCTCTTGTTGTCTCTTTTCCTCTTTTCTTTTTTTACGCTCCAATCGTTCCTTTTCCCGCTGCTCTCTCTCCTTTTGTCTTGCTTCATTTTCTGCCTCTTCTTTGGCATACATTTCCGAAAAGAAAGCATTTTTCCTGCTTTGCTCTCCCTGGCAAATCTGTACATATTCCGCTTTGGCCCGGTTTTCCTGAAGAGCCAAATCATTTTCCAGAATGACCATATCCTTTTCCTGAACCGCTTCATCCGGCCGGGCAATGGCTTCTGTCACCTTCTCCTCCGTCTCCAGAGGAGCCCTTCTCCAGGCACCGGAAAGAAACAAAGCAACTATCACTCCAAAACTCAAACCATATAATTTTATTTTTTGAATCATGCTTATACTCCAATCTAAAAATTTTGTTATTAATGTAGAGTATATGCATTTTTTTCAATCTTATTACAAAGTTGTTACAAATTTCTTACTTTAAAATCACGTTCTGCCGCTCGACGCTGATCCTTCTTTGCAATATCTTCTCGTTTATCATACAGTTTTTTTCCTTTCGCCAATGCGATTTCCACCTTGATTAAACTTCCTTTTAAATATACTTGCAACGGAATCAAGGTATATCCTTTCTGGGACATTTTTCCAATCATTTTCCGTATTTCACTGCGATGTAGTAAAAGTTTTCGCACACGTAAAGGATCCTTATTAAAAATATTTCCTTTTTCATAAGGACTGACATGCATCCCATAGATAAATACCTCTCCTTTTTCCACCCGGATAAAGGATTCTTTGATACTGCAATGTCCCATTCGCATTGACTTTACTTCTGTTCCATGCAATTCAATGCCCGCTTCGTATTTTTCTTCTATAAAATAATCGTGCCAGGCTTTTTTATTATTGGCAATTAATCGAATACTATCCTTACTCATTTTCTTCCCTCTCTTCCATATTTTCAGGCAAAAAATCAATGGTTCTGGTATTTTTATCCGCCCGGACAACCTGAATCCGAATTTTTTGTCCCAAATGATATTCCTTGGAACCATAAGTCCCAACAACGCGGTAATTCTCGGCATCATAAACATAAATATCATCGGTTAAATCGGCAATCCGAATCATTCCTTCCACCGTATTGGGCAATTCCACATAAATTCCCCAGGAAGTGACACCGCTGATAACACCTTCATAACACTCTCCTATCTTCGAAATCATAAATTCTGTCTTCTTTAACTTATCCACTTCTCGCTCGGCATCATCCGCCCTACGTTCTAAGCTACTGCAGGATTTGGCGACGCCGGGAAGCAAAGCCATATAGTGATCATACCTCTTTGTGGAAAGGCCTTTTTTAAAACTTTCTTTTAAAATGCGATGAATTTGCAAATCCGGATATCTTCGAATTGGTGAGGTGAAATGACAATAAAATTTCGTTGCCAGACCAAAATGTCCCTGATTTTCCGGTTCATACTTGGCACGTTTCATCGCCCGCAAAGTCAAACGACTCAAAAACGTCTCTTCTTCTGTCCCCTCGATGCTTTCCATCAATTTTTGAATCTCCCTTGGATGCACTTCCTGCTGTCCCACTTTTAAGTTATGGGAAAAATTGTGCGCCAATGTGGCAAGTTCACGAATTTTCTCCAAATCCGGATATTCATGGGTACGATATAAAAAAGGGAGTTCCTTCCAAAAACTGTCTTCTGCCACAACTTTATTGGCTGCTAGCATAAATTCTTCGATAATTTTTGTTGCAAAATTGCGGTCGTAGGGCACAATATCCACCGGATGTCCCTGTTCATCCAAGATAAGCTTACATTCCGGAAAATCAAAATCAATGGAACCTTGTTTTTTCCTCTCCGCCCGCAAAATAGCCGCAAGTTCCCGCATTTGTTCAAACATGGGAACAAAGTCCTCATATTTTGCCATGGTTTCCTCATCATGATTCGTCACAATAGCATTGACTTCGGTATAACTCATACGCCGATCTACTTGGATTACGGATTCTCCGATGCGATAATCTTTGATATGGCCTTTGGCATCATAAATAATCATACAGCTCAGCGTCAGGCGATCAACTCCCTGATTAAGAGAGCAGATACCATTGGACAATTTGTGGGGCAGCATAGGAATCACACGATCCGCCAAATATACACTGGTACCACGCTTTACTGCCTCTTTGTCCAACGCAGATCCCTCTTTGACATAATGACTGACATCAGCAATATGCACCCCCAGTTCATATCCACCATTTTCATCTTTACACAACGTAATGGCGTCATCCAGGTCTTTGGCATCTTCTCCATCAATGGTTACTGTCATACGATCACGCAAATCCATTCGTCCGGCTATTTCTGACGAATTTACCTCCTCCGGAATGGAAGAAAGTTCACGAAGAACCTCTTCGGGAAATTCCTCCGGAATCCCATAACCGCGCACAATGGACAAAATATCAATTCCCGGATCATTTTCACCCCCAAGAATTTCTGTGACAACTCCTTCCGGATTTTTCTCCTCCGTACCAAAGTCATCTATTTCAACGACTACTTTGTCCCCACTTTTCGCATCCTTTGTCTTTCCCTTGGGAATATAGATATCTCTGGTAAATTTCTCTTTGTCTACTACCACAAATCCATAATGTTGATTTCGTATAAATGTACCCACTATCATCGTATTGGCGCGCTTTAAAATGCGGATAATCTGTCCCTCTTTTCGCTTCCCTTTTTTGGATTCCTTGTAAATCTGTACCATCACTTCATCCCCATCATATGCCGATGAGCAACCGGATTCCGGAATAAAAATATCTTCTTCCCCTTCTTCCGTGCGAACAAATCCGAATCCTCTGGTAGTAGCCATAAATATCCCTGTATGAACATTTTCTTTTGGAAGCTGATACCTTCCATGGGCATCCACTACGATTTTCCCTTCTTTTATCAATTCATCCAATAGGGCATGAAATTGCCCCCTTTCCTTTTTGGGAACGCAAAAAAGGGCCGCCATTTCCTTTCCTTTCATCGGGCGATAGTTTTCTTCCTTGATAAATGCATAAAGCATTTCTTTTCGATCCATTCAACTTTCCTTCCTTTTTACATGTAAAAAACCTCTGAAGGCTTTATCTTTACAAAGGCTCTTCAGAGGTTAAAATCCATTTTATACCTAGCATACTGGCATTATTTCATATTCATACAGAGTACAATGGATAAGATGATAAATAAGGCACCAAGTACACCTGTAATCTTAACCATTTTCCCTTCTGTGGAACGTCCTTTGTTTTTACTCCAGTATGTATCCGCAGCGCCGGAAACTGCACCAAGACCGGAAGTTTTCCCTTCCTGCATCAATACAATCACAACGATAGCGATACAAATCACAATATATAATACCTGAAGAATAGTTTTTACTAAAATAGACATCTCTTAGTCCTCCTTCTTTCTATAATTTTGTATAAATTCCGGAATTTTTATGCTGTCATCCTCTTTTTTTATCGTTTGGGAGACCTGCTGAGGTGTCCGGTTAATTTTATGATTTACAACAGGCATATCCTGATTTACGTTAGCTGCTTGAGGTGCGGCCGTGCGTGCCTGTCTTGCCTGTGCACCACCAAAGCCATTTAAAAAGCTTGGAGTACCCATTGGTTTTGGTTTGGCAACATGAGAAGCGGCTGTATTTCCTGTCATGCCTCCAAATGAACTTCCTAGAGAACCATTGGATAACGAGGAACCAAATCCACCAAATGCGGAAGAATGGGATGCTTCATCTTTTAACCCGGTGGCAATGATAGTAATGGTAACGCCATCGCTGTCATCATTTTCATCCAACATAATACCAAAGATAATATTGGCATCTTCTCCGGCTAATTCACGAACATAATCAGCAGCTTCACTGGTTTCCTGAATACCTATATCGCCACCGCTGAAGTTCAAGATAAAGTTCGAAGCACCATCCACGCTTGTCTCAAGAAGCGGACTGGTGATAGCCTGCTGAACAGCGTCGAGACATTTATTCTCTCCGGAACCATATCCCACTCCGATATGGGCGATTCCCTTGTCTTTCATTACGGTTGTAACATCCGCAAAGTCAAGATTTATCAATGCCGGAAGATTAATCAAATCGGTAATTCCATGAACACCTTGCTGCAACACCTGATCTGCCATGCTGAAAGCTTCTTTCATGGAAGTCTTCTTATCGGTAATTGCCAGCAGTTTTTCATTTGGAACCACGATCAACGTATCTACATTCTGTTTTAATTTATCAATACCGGTCAACGCATTGTCCATACGACGTTTTCCTTCAAATCCAAAAGGCTTTGTCACAACACCAATGGTAAGAATGTCCTGCTCTTTGGCAATCTGGGCAATCACAGGTGCTGCTCCGGTACCGGTACCACCACCCATACCACAGGTGATAAATACCATGTCATGTCCCTGAATCAGATTCGTCAGTTCTTCTCGGCTTTCTTCTGCCGCCTGCTCTCCGACTTCCGGACGGGCTCCTGCTCCAAGACCTTTGGTGAGTTTTTCTCCAATCTGAACATTGTGAGGAGCTTTACACCTACGCAAATGCTGCTTGTCCGTATTGGCACAGACAAAATCAACTCCCTGGATTCCTTCATCGATCATACGGTTTACCGCATTGTTACCGGCACCACCGACTCCGACAACAAGAATTTTGCAATCATATTCCGTATCGTTATTCATTATCTCTAACACTGCAGTTCCTCCTTCTATCTATCTAAAAAATTTCTAATATCCAATTTCAGTCTTCGAAATATATTCGCACATATATTATATAATAAAGTTTTTCCATAAAAATATCAAGTATTAATTGCATTTTTTTTGTTAATTTTTCTTTAATATAACATCCCCACCTGCTTCATAGGTTGTCATATCGATTTCACAGGACAGATTTTGCTCTCTCGCTGTCTTCAAAATATCCGACAATGCGGCGATGGCTTCATCATAATTGTCCTTCTTTCCCAAACTTACCTTGATATTTCCCGAATACAGGAAAGCGGCATTCTCACTGTCAAAGACCACCCTGTCCCAAGTGATTTTATAATGTTGAAACAGACCTGACAAATTCATAATCCTCGACAACAGTGCTTCGTCTTCCATCTGCACTTTCTCATACAGGGCAAAGGTAGTCATGGTTTTTGTCTCAAAAAGCGGAATATCTGCCAGTTTCTCCTTAGTACTTTTAAGAACCATTCCATCTTTATCAAAATAAATATACTGATTCATATAAGCAATGCCTGCAATCATTTTCTTTTCATAAAGCTTGATATGAATCTTATGGATTCCGGGATAGGTGACCTGATATTCTCTGACATAGGGAAGAGTGGGAGAAAATCCAAGTTTCCGTTTTATCCAGGAAGTTACTACATTGTGGTCTAAAAAGGTATTGCATACTTCCTCTGCCACAACCTGACCAGAAAAAAAGGTATTTCCTTCCACTGTGATTTCCGTGACACGAAATGTCAGAACCACGATTATGACAAGAAAGAGAGCAACTCCTAATAGAATGAGTTTCCAAGGCTTTCTTTTTTGATTTTGCATGGTTTATCCTCTCCTAACTTTCCTCTTCTTCCCATTGTACCCGCAACCCCATCTTTTTCATTTGTTCCACCGGCTCTACATATCCTCGCAAAATATTTTCAGCCTTTTCAACACAGGTTTTCCCCTCTGCCATGGCTCCCGCAAGTAAAAGGGCCGCTCCACTACGCAGGTCTGTGGCCACAACCGTTTCTCCATGTAGTCTGGTCACTCCGCGAATATGTGCACATTGTTCCATTCTTTCAATATCTGCTCCCATCTTTTTTAAATAAGGGATCATTTGAAATCGGTTTTCAAATACCGTTTCACAGAGAACGCTCTCCCCATGTGCCCGTGACAGCAGGGAAAGAAAAATAGATTGGGCATCTGTGGGAAATCCGGGATAAGGCTGCGTCTTTAAAAACGAAATCGGGCAAATCCCCCTGGTGCCTTCCGCAATTATTTCATTGGTTCCTGCCACAAAATGACAACCTGCTTTTTCAAGATATCTTTGTTCGGGTTCAAAAGATTCTCCCCCTGTCCGTAAACAGATTTTCCCCTGGGTTCCCAAAGCCATAGCCGCATAGGTCATAAAAGCGATGCGGTCTGCCGGAATTTTAGTATGAATCCCATGAAGTTTTTTTACTCCTTCGATGTAAATATTTCCGGTTTTTTCTCCGGAAATTTTTGCTCCCATCTGTCGCAGCATCTCGCATAAGCTGTTAATTTCCGGCTCTCTTGCCGTATTTTTTAACCTTGCTTTCCCCTTACCAAGCACATGATATAAAATCAAATTTTCGGTAGCTCCTACACTGGGATACGGGAAATGAATTTCTACCGTCTCGGGTTTAGAACCACTTTCACATACCAGCCACTCTTCCCAATCACTTACCTGAACACCGGATTTTTCCAAGGCATCCATATGAATGTCAATGGGGCGTTTCCCAATGGAACATCCTCCGGGCATGTGCACTTTGGCACTTCCGGTTCTTGCCAGCAAACTGCCAAGAAATAAAATAGATGCCCGAAGTCTTCCGGCTTCTTTTTGCAAAATATCATGGGATTGCAAATGATTGGCCTGCACTGTGAGAGTGTCAGATTCCCAAGTTGCTTTTACTCCCAGATGCCGGAGCAGTGCCAACATCCATTCCACATCATAAATTTGGGGACATCGGTGAAATACCATTTCATCCTCGGTAAGGATACTGGCTGCAAGCATAGGCAACGCCGCATTTTTACTTCCCTGAATGCTCACGTCTCCATCTGCCCGTTCTCCGCCACAAATAGCAATCTGCACTGTCAAACCTCCGCACATGTATTCCTATTATATCCTATGCGAAAGTTATGTAATGGTATCATGTCTTAACACATTTTTTCGAAATCTGAAGGACCAATCCAATTTCTGCCAAAAGAAAGATCACACTACTTCCTCCATAACTGATAAAAGGAAGAGCAATACCGGTAGACGGAATGGAATTGGTCACCACTGCGATATTGGCAATCACCTGGACCGCAATCTGAGCCATAACACCGGTACAAATCATACCACTGAACAAATCCGGAGAGCGAACCGCAATATCATAGATTCGCCAGATTAACAGCAAAAACATCAATATAACAATGCCTGCCCCTACAATGCCAAGTTCCTCGCAAATAATAGCAAATATCATGTCATTGTGGGGTTCCGGGATGAATCCCAGTTTTTGCATGCTCTCTCCCATTCCGGTTCCAAACAGGCCTCCGGATGCAATGGCATATAACCCCTGTAAAATCTGAAAACCACCGGGATTATTTTCCACATCCAGCCAGATTTGAAAGCGCTTCATTCGGAAAGGGTCTCCAAACAAAATGAACAGAGCAACTCCGGCAGCAACGACAAGAATCATCAAAAAATACAATCTTTTGTAACGGGCTGCTACAAAACACATGATAAATACAATGGCCATCATGACAATGGCAGAACTAAGATTCTCTTTTCCCACAAGTACAATAAGTACTCCCGATGCGAGAAGAATTCGACATGCCCCCTTCATATGACTCACCATAGCCGGTGCCATATTGATAAAAGATGCCGTAATCAGCAGCACTGCTATTTTACTAATTTCCGCCGGCTGGATGGATACCGGTCCCACTACAATCCAGCGCTTTGCTCCGTTAAATTCTTTTCCGATAAAATAAACAGACAATTGCAACAATACGGCACAAAAATAAAGTGCTGTCACAACATGGGTCCGAACTCCCGGCAATCTCTTAAGCAACACCCGGTAATCAATTCTTGACACAAAAATCATAACTATAATTCCTACGGCAAGATTTATCATCTGCTTTTTTAAGAAATAGGCGGAATCCTGAAATTTTACCTGTGCCGTATAAGAACTGGAACTATATATCATCAATAATCCGAATCCCAGGAGGCACAACACAATCAAGAGAAGACTATAATCAAATGAATGAGTTTCTCTAACAGTCCTTCCGGTCACTTCCTGTTTTCTGTTTTTCATGAATCAATCACTCCAAACTTCTCACATAATCTTTAAACATTGTTCCCCTTTGTTCGTAAGAATCAAACATATCCCAGCTGGCACATGCCGGCGAAAGCAAAACGGCTTCTCCGCTTTGAGCCAGTTCATAAGCCACTTTTACCGCCTCTTCCAAGGAATCCACAAATTTGTAATCGAAAAATCCGCACTCTTTTGCTTCCTCAGCAATACGTTCTTTGGTAGCACCAAGAAGCAAAAGACATTTGACTTTTCCATCGAAAGAGCGAATCCAGTCTTTGAAACTGCCTCCTTTGTCATAGCCGCCACCAATAAGAATCGTCGGACGGTCCATAGACATAATTCCTTTGATTGCCGCATCCGGATTGGTTCCTTTGGAATCATTGTAATATTCCACACCATTTACCGTTGCTACATATTCTACACGGTGCTCTACCGGCTGAAAATCCTTCGTCACCCGAATGGCAATTTCATCCGGAACTCCCATTTTTTCAACCATCAAAAGAGCTGCCATGATATTTTCCGCATTATGATCTCCCGGCAACCTGGTCTCCTTTTGGTTTAAAAGCACTTTCCCATCTCTGGTGCGAACCAGATTTCCCTGAGAATCTTTGTACATTCCATTATCAATCTTTTGTCGGCTGCTAAAAAACTCCACCTGACAAGGCAGACGATCTGCTGCTCTGCGAAGTCTTTCATCTTCATAATTTAAAATGCAATACTGGTCCTTCTTTTGATTTTTGGTGATGGAAAGCTTTGTTTCTTCATATTTTTCCATGGTTCCATGCCGATTGAGATGGTCCGGTGTAATATTTAAAATCGCACTGACTTTCGGACAAAAAGTGTCTGTACTTTCCAATTGGAAACTGCTGATTTCTGCCACCGTCACCGAATCCTCTGTGGTTTTATCCGCTTCCAGAGTGTAAGGATTTCCAATATTTCCCACCACAAAAGTTTTCTCATTATAAGCTTTCATAATTTCGCCAACCAGAGTGGTTGTAGTAGTTTTTCCATTGGTTCCCGTAATCGCCATCACTTCGCCCTTTTCTACCATGTACCCCAGTTCAATCTCTCCGATAATGGGAATCTTCTTTTCCCGGAAGAAATCTCCAATTTCACCAAAAACCGGCACACCGGGACTAAACACCGCACATTGGACACCTTCCCAGTTTCCCTCTTTAAAATCACCGGATATCTTCCTCTCTGCATCAATATCCGTATCCTTTACATCCAGTTTTTGATCATATATCACTCGTTTGGCACCAAGTTTTTTCAGCAATTCAAGTGCTGCTTTTCCGCTTTTTCCATAACCAATCACGGCTACCAGTTTTCCTGAAATATTCATTATTTTCTCTCCATTTCTGTGTTGTTATAATGCCATCAATCCAACGAGACACAAAATGGCGGTAATAATACTAAAGGCAGCTACCACCTGTGTCTCCGAAAATCCCGACAATTCAAAATGATGGTGAATCGGAGCCATCTTAAAGATACGTTTTCCATGTGTCAATTTAAAATATCCAACCTGAATAATAACAGACAATACTTCCACCAGATAAATCAGTCCCACAATGACAATAAATAATGGCATATGAAGCATCAGCGCAATGGAAGCCACAAAGCCACCAAGGGCCAAAGATCCGGTATCTCCCATAAATACTCGGGCCGGATAGGTATTGAACAGCAAAAATCCCAAAAGACTTCCCACAACGGCTCCTGTAATAGGAGTCATAGCCGGCTCAATAGCCAGTGCTGCAATGGTGAAAAAGGTACCCACAATGGCTGTCACACCGGAAGCAAGCCCATCCAGACCATCGGTAAAATTCACACCATTTACGGTTCCCAGCACAACGATAAATACAAAAATTACAAATAACCAATCCGGCATTGTAAAGGATGCATCCATAAACGGAATACGAATCGTAGCAGTCATATGTGCGACATTGTAATAATAATACAAAAAAATCGCTGTCACCAAAAATTGACCACACATTTTCTGCAATGGTTTCAATCCCAGCGAACGCTTCATAACCACTTTGATATAGTCATCCAAAAATCCGATAATTCCAAATCCCAATGTCATAAATAGTATCGGAATCAATTCGGAATTACTTCTTATGTATAACAAAGAGGTAAGAAGTATCGACACCAGAATGATAAGGCCGCCCATCGTCGGTGTCCCCGCCTTTTTCAGATGGGTCTGTGGTCCGTCATCTCGAACAAACTGTCCAAACTTTAACTTTCGCAAAAATGGAATAATAATCGGACATAAAATCACACTTATTCCAAAAGAAATCACAACCGGCATCAATATACTCAAATTTAAATTCACTTTTCACACCTCATTTTATCGTTTTTATTTGCTTAGCAATAAATATTGTAACCCATTATGCCCATAACCGCAAGGTTTTCTTATCACTCTTTTAAGAGATATGGCAAAATATTGGTATACAAAGTCGAAATTGCCGGAGCGGCAATGACTCCTCCATAATATAACCCCTGTGGCTCATCGATGCGAACCATGGCAATTACCTGCGGATTGTCCACTGGCGAAAATCCGATACAGGAGGCAATGTACTTACCATTTCCCCTTGGAAGTTTCTGGCTTGTTCCCGTCTTTCCACCAACCAGATATCCTTCCACTCCTGCCTTTTTTCCTCCTCCTTCCGTAACCACCTTTTGAAGTGCTTTCCGGATTTCTTCCGAAATCGATTTCTCTAAAACGCGTTCCGAAGAAGAATAAGACAATTTTTTCATCGTCTTTTTATCACTGCTTACCGCATACATTCCAAAATGAGGTACAATTTTCTCGCCTCCATTGATAATCATACTAATGGAAGTAAGCATGCGAATGGGGGAAAGCTGAAATGACTGGCCAAAAGACATGGTTGCCAATTCTACTGCACCCACATTTTCTTGTTTATGCATAATTGTAGATGCTTCTCCCGGCACGTCAATTCCGGTTTTCTCAAGAATCCCGAATTTTTTCATTTTTTCAAACATATGAGAAGTGCCGACTCTTGCACCTACTTCCATAAAAACGGGGTTACAGGAATTCATAATCCCCTGTTCAAAGGTTTCTGCTCCATGACCGGTAGTTTTATGGCACCGTATTCTCTGGTCTTCCACTATTTTGTACCCAGGGCAGGAAAAAGTGTCTGTCATCTTTACCACGCCCAGGTCCAGCGCCGCAGCCGCCGTCACCACCTTAAACGTGGAACCCGGCTCGTAAGTATCACTGACTGCAAGATTTCTCCAACGGGAATTTAATATTTCCATTTTTTCTTTTTGACTTTTTGTTTGCGCTTCCGGTTCCAATTCATACGGATGGTTCAAATCGAACTCCGGGGCATTTACCATGGCATATATCTCACCATTTTGCGGATTCATAATAATAATTTCCACGGTTTTGGCTTGTTTTTGCTCAAGCAACGTATTGGCCACCTGGGTTGCATACTCCATAACATTTAAATCCAAGCTTGTAGTCAGGTCCCAACCCGCCACCGGTTCTCTACGGTCTTCCGCACCATTGCGAATTTCCACACCGCCGGCAGTTGCCATGGTCAAAATAGAGCCATCCAATCCTTTCAACAGAGACTCGTAGGAAACTTCCAATCCTATAATTCCCTGGTTATCTCCTCCGGTAAATCCCAATACTTTTGACCCCAATGTTCCATATTCATAATATCTTTTATAGTCTTCATCAACCGTGACTCCTGCTAATTTATAACTGCGAATCCGGTCCGAAATCTCCTTATCCACATTGGATTTGATTTTTTCACGAGAAGAAACTTTTTCCACTTTTTTTCGCAATTCTTCTTCCTTCATTCCCAACTCTTTGGAAAGAACAGAAATCACTTTTTCCGGCTCTTTCACCTGACTGTGAATAACCGAAATAGTGGATACAGAGACATTACCCGCAAGCACATTTCCATTTCGGTCCAGGATTTTTCCACGCTCTGCTTTTATGGTACGTTCTCTCTCATGAAGTTCTTTTGCCTTCACTCCATAATAATCCGCTTTGGTAAGCATCAGATATCCCAGTCGTACCATCAAAATGGTTGCAACCAGGGTACATACAAAAAATACCAAAAACAAACTTTGCCTTTGGTATGTTTTGTGCCCCACAAGCATTCTGCCTCCATTCCAAAGCATTCGCTTCTGAAATAAATATCTCTAATAGTCTATTCGCAGGCAGTAAAATTATTCCCATTACTGCTCATCACCTGCATTGTCCTCGCTATCTGCATTGCCCTCGCCATCTGCATTGTCTGTATTTCCAGCGCTTTCACCTTCGGTCTCCTTCTTTTCATTTCCTGATTCCGCGGTGGTCTCTTCCTGGCTCTGGTCTGCATAAATACCTAAAAACGGAAGAATTTTTTTCATGATTTTCGAAGCAAATTCCGTCGCATAGGTACTATGTGCCTGATCTTCCACATTTGGTTCATCAATAATGACATAAACCACAGCTTCCGGATTTTCTGCCGGCACACAGCCCAAAAAAGAAACCAGATATTTGCGCTCCGTCACCGGACGCTTCTGGGCAGTTCCTGTCTTTCCCCCGATGGAATAGCCTTTTACACCAGCCGGTGCTGCTGTTCCGTCTTCCACAGTAGCTTTCATATATTTGCGGATTAATTTGCTTGTTTTTTCAGAAACGGTCTTTTTTACAACTGTTGGTTCAACTTTTTTGACGATGGCACCATTTTCATTTTGTACTTCTTTTACAATGTGCGGCTCATAATAATCTCCACCGTTGACAAGAGAACTAAATCCGGCTGTCATCTGTACCATGGTAACCGTCTGGGTCTGTCCAAAACTGCTTGTTGCTAATTCTACGGGATTCAACTCGTCTTCTTTGTGAATCAATCCTGCCGTCTCTCCCGGCAAATCTATTCCGGTCTTTTGACCAAATCCAAAGATTTGATTGTATTTGCTAAAATTAGCACGACCTAATTTCTCCCCAATTGCCATCAAGGCACTGTTACAGGATTCCATCAAACTGGTTTGCAGAGAAATACTGCCATGTCCGGAACGATTGGAACATCGAATTCTCACTCCGGAAACCGTAAGCCCTCCATCACAAGGGAAATAGTCGGAATCTTTCACAACTCCCTCGTCCAAAGCGGCAGCTACCGTAAAGGGCTTAAATGTGGAACCCGGCTCATAAGCAGAAGAAATACAAAAATTGGACCACATTGACATCAATGCTTCACTTTTTGTCTTTTCATCCATTGCCTGAATCTGTTCCTGGGTATACATGGAAGTCAATTCTCTTGGTTCATTGAGATTGTAGGAATTTTTGGATGCCATGGCAAGAATCTCTCCATTGTTGGGATTCATTACCATCACAGAAATGTTTTTGGCTCCTACATCCTCATTATATTTTTTAATCTGTTTTTCGATGAGGCGCTGCACATTGGCATCAATAGTAAGCACCACATTATTTCCATTGGTTGCTTTTTTTACCGTCCGCTGGAAATCCATATTGGCATCAAAGTAGCCGTATTCACGTCCCGTTTTCCCATTTAACACCTCATTATAACTTCCCTCAACACCATAGGTTCCCTGCTCTTCTGACGAAGTGAATCCCACAATATTGCAGGCAATCTCATTGAGGGGATAGTTTCTTGTATAAGTTTCTTCGAACCAAACTCCTTTTACTTTATCATTGGTTTCCATTTCTTTCTTAAAGCCCTGTATCTGCTGGGATGTCAGTTCTTTTAATCCCTCCACATGCTGATACATAGAGTTTGGATTTTCTTCTATTATTTTTTCAATCACACTGGTATCAAAGGCAAAATAAGCGGCAATCTGAGTAAGGGTTTCCTTGCGGATATCTTCTTGTGTCGCTAATTTTCTGGCCTCAATAATCAAGTTAAATTTCCGAACGCTTTGGGCTAGAATGGTATCGTTGCGATCTTTGATTGCCCCTCTTCGATAATTCAGTACGGCATTGGTATAAGATTGCTGCGCAAGTACTTTTTTCCTATAAGTATCTCCTTTGTTTTTATTCAATCGGCAAATATTAATCATCAATGCCGAAAAAAGAAGAAATACGCTGACAAGGATAAAAAAGAGTCCAACCACCATTCTATGATTGAATTTTTTTGTTCGTTTTTTTCGTATTCTGCGTCGTCTTATTCGGGTACTCATTTATCTTCCCTTCTTCCAAGCCAATGCTTTATTTTTGATGCAGACGTACCTGCGTACTTTTCTTACTCTCATAAGTATAAATCTGGCTCTGTTTTGCCGGCTTCATCCCAAGTTCTTTTGTTGCTTTTTTGTAAACAGCAGACAAGTCCAGATTTTCCTCCAAAGCCTGTGCCGCATTGGAATTATCTTTTTCCATCTCCATTACTTCACTCTCTAAGCTCACTACTTTTTTGCTGAGCAATGTTTTTTGAGACTGCATCTGAATATAAGAATAACAAATTCCAAATGCAATAGCAAAGGTAAGGGCAATCAACAGAACTGCCACTTTATCCACTCTTTGTTTTGGCTGCGGTCTTGCCACCGGTCTTTTCTGTGGGCGACGTTCCTCTTCTCGCTCCGGACGTCTCTGTGGAGTAGCATATAATTTTTCTGCTTCCGTACCATAAACATATCTTGTCTTTGCTGCCATCATAATCCTCCTATTTTTCACTCTCTTCGTTCAAAGATTCTTAGTTTTGCACTTTTTGAACGAGAATTTATGCTTAATTCTTCCTCCCCCGGAAGAATCGGTTTTCTTGTTATCACTTTCCCTTTTGGTTTTTTACCACAAATGCAGACCGGGAAATCTGGTGGGCATGTACAAGGATTTTCCATTTGTCGGAAAAAGTTTTTTACAATCCGGTCTTCCAAAGAATGGAAGGTTATGATACACAATCTGCCTCCCGGATTCAGTAAATCCACCATATCTTCCAATGCTTCCTGCAAAACATCCAGTTCCTGGTTGAGTTCAATCCGAATGGCCTGAAAAGTTCGTTTGGCAGGATGCCCTTTCCCATTTTTGGCTTTTGCCGGCATGGAGGCGCGAATGATATCAACCAGTTGACCTGTGGTTTCAATCTCGCTCTCCTGACGCCTTTTGCAAATGTTGTGTGCGATGCTTTTGGCATAACGCTCTTCCCCATAGTTCTTTATAATCTCAAAAAGTTTTTCTTCCGGATAACAATTGACCAAATCTTTCGCCGTAAAATCCCGACTCTGATCCATCCTCATATCAAGAGGTGCATCTGCCATATAGGAAAAACCGCGTTCTTTTGTATCCAATTGATAGGAAGAAACTCCTAAATCCAAAAGTATTCCATCTACTTTTTCAAGCTGTAAATCCCTTATAACGTGCTTTATGTTGACGTAATTGCTTCTTACCAGATGTATCCGCTGCTGAAATGGTTCCAATCGTTTCGAAGAAGCTTGAATAGCCGCTTCATCTTGGTCGATTCCAATAAATTGGCCTTTTTTAGACAATTTTTCGCATACATAATAAGCATGTCCGGCGCCTCCCAGTGTTCCATCTACATAAATGCCATCTTTTTTTATTGCTAACCCTTCGATGCATTCTTTAAGCAATACAGATACATGATTAAATTCCATCCCCTTTGTACCCCCTTCTATAATATTGTCTGATTAGAAGGAAAGTCCCAAATCCGACATATGTTCTGCAATATCATCTACATTTTCAAAATCATCATTTTCTGCCCAGCGCTCTTTGCTCCAGATTTCCACCTTGCCCATCACACCGACGAAAACAATATCTTTTTCCAATCCTGCTTTTTCCCTTAGGTTTGCCGGAATCAACGTTCTTCCTTGCTTGTCCAGTTCACAAGAAGCAGCACCCGCCATAAAATAACGTTGCAATTTACGTGCTTCTTTGCTTCCCGGAAGTTCCTGCAATTGTTTTACGAAGTTTTCCCAGTCTGTCTGTGGGTATACGAACAGGCATCCGTCAAGACCAAGTGTCACAACAAAAGAATCCCCCAGTTCTTCACGGAACTTTGCGGGAACAATCACTCTTCCTTTTGCATCGATACTATGATCGTATGTACCCATAAACATCAGACTTCACCAACTTCCCTCTGGATCTGTGGTTTCTCTTTTTTACCGAGGCGGGTTGTGAGACTCGAGAGAATGAAAGTTGAAGCAACTCTACGAGTCTCTGCCCTGCCCTCCACTTTATACCACTTTTCTCCACTTTGCTCCACTTTTACTCAAATTTTACCCCACTTTTGGGATAAAATCAAGCATTTTTTTGACACATTCCCTTGGAAAGCCCTTATTTTTCGGCATCTTTTTTCTCTTTTCTCCCCATATATTGTTGTATTATTCAAAAAAGGCACCGCATCTATACAAGATATGGTGCCTGAATTTTTTTAATTTTTTTATGGAAATTTATACCTTTTTTAATGTTTTTCTCTGTAGTGGGGCGAGCGGGGGACTTAGATGCTTGAGGGCGGCTTGGGGATAAGTTCCCAGCGAGCGCGGGCTCGGGAACTTGAGGGGATTGGGGGGATTGGGGGGAGCTTCCCTCCGATTTTACGGCCCAAACTTGCTTTTTTCATCCATCTGGCCGTAATTTTCTCTCGAACCAAGTAACTTCCCTCCGATTTTACGGCCAAATCTTGCTTTTTTCACCCATCTGGCCGTAATTTTCTCTCGAACCAAGCGACTTCCCTCCGATTTTACGGCCAAATCTTGCTTTTTTACCTAATCTGGCCGTAATTTTCTCTCGAACCAAGTAACTTCACTCCAACTTTACGGCCAAAACTTGCTTTTTTCACCCATCTGGACGTAATTTTCTCTCGAATAGGGTGGCCCGGGGGCATATCTCAGCGATCCCCCTCCGCTTTTACGGCCAAAACTTGCTTTTTTCACCCATCTGGCCGTAATTTTCTCTCGAATAGGGCGGCCCGGGGGCAAATCTCAGCGAGTCACCGCGCATTACCGGCTTAAACATTCCGCACTATCGTGCTCCATGTTCTTACGCCCGACAAATACCATTTCGTGCAAGTACGATGGTTCATGTCAGACTTGTGCGACAAAAATGGTCCTGTCACAACAACGATAAATTGTTGTGACAGGACCCCTCACTTATTTTTTATGCAGCTTTTGCATTTTTGCGGCACATTGCCAAAAATTTCTGATGAATTGCCTGATTTTTATCCAATTCCGGATGGAATGAAATCGCAATTTGATTGCCATATTGTACCCCAACAATATTTCCATCCACCTGTGCCACCACTTTTACACCGGCTTCAACACTCTCAATGTATGGTGCTCGAATAAATGTCATAGGAATCTTTCCGAGCCCATCAAAATCAGCTTCTGTATAAAAGCTGCCCAACTGTCTTCCATAAGCATTTCGTCGCACAGTAACCGGCAATGTTGCCAAGTGAACTGTATCGTCATCTGCTATTTTTTCTGATAATAGAATCATTCCTGCACAGGTTGCCAACACTGGCAGCCCATCTTCAATTTGTGTTTTTATCTTGTCAAACAAATGAAGCTCGCGAAGCAGTTTTCCCTGCACTGTGCTCTCACCGCCGGGGAGAATCAACCCGTCTAGTTTTTGATCCAAATCCTTCTCTTGACGAATCTCAACACACTGTGCCCCCAAGCTTTCCATAACTTTAATATGTTCCGCAAACGCTCCTTGAACAGCAAGTACACCTATTTTCATGGGTTCCACTTCCTTTCCATCATTTTCCGCGTTCTGCCATTAAAAGTTCGATTTCCTGTTCATTGATACCAACCATTGCTTCACCGAGATCTTCGGACAATTTTGCAATCATATCTGCGTCAGTATAATTTGTTACTGCTTTTACAATTGCCTGGGCACGTTTTTCCGGATTTCCGGATTTGAAAATACCAGAGCCAACAAAAACTCCTTCTGCCCCAAGTTGCATCATCAACGCAGCGTCCGCTGGAGTAGCCACACCACCTGCTGCAAAATTTACAACCGGAATACGTCCATTGTCATGTACATATTGAACCAAATCATAAGGAACCTGAAGATTTTTTGCTTCATCATATAACTCATCCTCACGCATGGATGTAATCTTAGCAATCTCCTGATTCATCATACGCATATGACGTACCGCCTGAACAACATCTCCTGTTCCCGGCTCTCCCTTTGTACGAATCATAGAGGCACCTTCATTAATTCGACGCAAGGCTTCTCCTAAATCTTTTGCGCCACATACAAATGGTACTTTAAATTTCGTTTTATCAATGTGGTATTTGTCATCTGCCGGAGAAAGCACTTCGCTTTCATCAATATAATCAATTTCAATAGCTTCCAAAAGCTGTGCTTCAACAAAATGACCGATACGACATTTTGCCATAACCGGAATAGAAACCGCTTCCTGAATCCCCTTGATCATCTTCGGGTCACTCATACGTGCCACGCCTCCAGCCGCACGAATATCCGCTGGAATACGCTCAAGTGCCATGACTGCGCATGCTCCCGCGCTTTCTGCAATCTTAGCCTGTTCCGGTGTGGTAACGTCCATAATAACGCCACCCTTTAACATCTGTGCCAATTCTTTATTCAATTTATATCTTTCATTCATTGTATGTATCCTCCTATGAACTTATCTCATTTTCGCATTTGCATCTTATAGAACATGTTCATTTTGAATGATACATCATATCTGGCATTTTGAAAATATCCAGTTCTATTTGTTTTGGCATGCCAGTTTCTTTTGCCGCACTCTAACCACAATCCAAGCCACAACTCCAACCACAACGATAACTGCAGAAAGAAGCTGTGATACCGCAATCCCGGTCTTTGCAATCTGAAGTTGGTCCGTACGAAGACCTTCAATCCATACTCTTCCCAACGCGTATCCCACAAGATAAATCAAAAATATTTCGCCATTGAATTTCTTCTTTTTTGTAAAGACCAAAATCAGTACAAGAACCAAAATATTCCACAGTGATTCATACAAAAAAGTCGGATGCACTTGTATATATTGAATCCCATCAAAGGTTGTTATATGGTCTCTCATCGCTTCTGTAATATTGGCCGAATTTACCTGATCCACACGAAGTCGCATGGCAAATAATCCATTGGTATATTCTCCGAAAGCTTCCCGATTGAAAAAATTTCCATAGCGACCAATAATTTGCCCCAGAACCAGGCCTCCAACTGCTGTATCAGCCAGCAAAAAGAAATTGTATTTTTTTACCTTACAATATATAATAGCTGTCAAAACAGCAGCAATCACAGCGCCATAAATGGCCATGCCACCGCCACGAGTATTAAAAACCTGCAATAAATTGTCTTTATAATAGTCCCAACTAAATGCAACATAATACAATCTTGCGCCAATTATAGAGAAAATAATAGCATATATCGCAAAGTCTGTGTATACTTCTTTTTTCTGATTGGTTCGTTTTGCCTGAAAACAAGCAAGCCATAATCCTGACAACATTCCAATTGCAATAATGATTCCATAATATGCAATGGTAAAACTTCCAATGGTAATTCCTTTTGGAAGATGTGGGATGTATATTCCAAGATTGGGGAATGCTATTTCTGCTGTTTCCATTTTATTTACCTCTCTTTCCAGCCCATACTTCACTTCACTCCCCCACTCGCACTTCGCTCCGCTTCGTGCTCCTGTGGGGGCGCTCGCTAATCCCTACCTTTTCCATTCTTGCTAGCGCAAGATATCATAAACCTACAACAAACCTTCCTGCAACAAATTCAGTTGCAGAGGCTTGCTGTAGGTTTATGATACTCCTTGGAAAAGGTAGGGATTGCTCGCTTGATTACACGTTAAACCGAAAGAGAACGACGTCGCCGTCCTGGACAACATATTCTTTTCCTTCGGAACGAACGAGGCCTTTTTCTTTGGCTCCGTTGTAGCTTCCATTTTCCACCAAATGTTCATAACTTACAACCTCAGCACGGATAAAACCGCGTTCGAAATCGGTATGGATTTTTCCTGCTGCTTGTGGCGCTTTGGTTCCTTTTGTAATTGTCCATGCTTTCGTCTCCATCTCACCACTAGTAATATAACTAATAAGACCAAGAAGCTTATAACTTGCTTTAATCAGTTTTTCCAAACCAGACTCTGCGATTCCCAAGTCCTCCAAAAACATTTTCTTCTCTTCCTCATCCAATTCTGCAATTTCTTGCTCAATTTGTGCACAAATAACAAATACTTCTGAATTTTCATCTGCCGCAAACTGACGTACCTTCGACACATACTCATTGGATGCTCCATCGTCAGCCAGGTCATCTTCGGAAACATTTGCTGCATAAATAACCGGTTTTGCTGTCAAAAGATTGTACTCTTTAAACCATGCTTCTTCCTCTTCTCCCTGCAATTCAAAATTTTTCGCAAGATGTCCCTCTTCCAAAAATGCCTTCAATCGATTTAACATTTCCACTTCTGCTGCCAGTTTTTTATCTGCTCTGGCTGCCTTGATACTCTTTGCCAAACGTCTCTCCAAAATTTCAATATCCGAAAAAATCAATTCAAGATTAATCGTCTCAATGTCACGAAGGGGATCAATGCTTCCATCCACATGAACAATGTTGGTATCTTCGAAACAACGTACCACATGCACAATGGCATCTACCTCACGGATATTGGATAAAAACTGGTTTCCAAGTCCTTCCCCCTTAGAAGCCCCTTTAACCAATCCGGCAATATCTACAAATTCAATGACAGCCGGCACAACTTTTGCCGAATTGTTCATCTTTGCCAGCACATCCAGTCTCTCATCTGGCACAGGCACGACACCGACATTTGGATCAATCGTACAAAATGGATAATTTGCCGACTCTGCTCCTGCCTTTGTCAGTGAATTAAAAAGTGTACTTTTTCCCACGTTGGGGAGACCAACGATTCCAAGTTTCATAATTATATCTTTCCTTTCTTTCTATCCTCATTTCGTTTTTTCCAGCAAAATAAAACTCAAAAGTAATCATACCATAAATAAAAGAAAAAGTAAAATACGAAATCACTCTTCTTTCATTTCCATTCCTTCCGGACTGTCCGGCATATGATGATTCAATGTGGAAGGCATACCATCATCAAGCTTTCAAAATCCCGGCAAATAGAACCGTATGACCCCTGGAGGAATCCCCCGCCAGAAAAATCTAAAGCACATCCCTCTTACGGAATGTGCTTCTCTCTTATCGAATCTTTTCCTCAAATTCCATGGCCTTGCGGAATGCTTTTACATTTTCCACAACATTTCCATGGAATACTTTGGTGCCGGCCACAATCACATTGGCCCCCGCATCCATAACTTCATAAATGTTATTCAAATCCACACCGCCATCTACTTCAATATCCACATCCAATCCATTTTCGTCAATATACTCACGCAAGCGACGAATCTTATCAAACGTATCTCTACGAATTTTTTGACCGCCATATCCCGGTTCCACTGTCATAATCAGAACCATGTATACTTTCGGAAGAATATCAAGAATACCATCAATGTCTGTCATAGGTTTGATGGACACTGCCGGTTTTTTCCCCACCTTAATGATCTCATCGATGGTGGCTTCCAAATCACTGCAGGCCTCCGCATGTACCGTGATTCCATCGGAGCCTGCATAAGCGAACTCCCGCACATACCGGATTGGCTCCTGGACCATCAAATGCACATCAAAAAAAGTATCCACGCAATGTCGAATCCCCTCTATCACAGGAATACCGAATGAAATATTGTTTACAAACATCCCATCCATGATATCAATGTGTATATAGTCTGCTCCTGCTTTGGTAACGGTTTCCAGTTCTTCTCCAAGCCGTGAAATATCCGCTGCTAAAATTGAAGGTGACAACTTATAATCCATAATATTCCCCCATTTTCATTAGTTATATTTTCTCTTTTCCCATTCTTTTATTTCTTCATACATCTGAAGATAATTATCATAACGAACCTTACTGATTTCACCTTTTTCCAAGGCCTCTTTCACTTTACAGGCAGGCTCATGTGTATGGGTACACCCCAAAAATCTGCATTGTCCTTCATAAGGTATAAATTCAGTAAAATAATCTTTCAATTCTTCTTTGGCAATCTCCGGAATTTTTAGAGAACTAAATCCTGGTGTGTCAAATAAATATGTATCGGCATCAATGCAAAACAATTCCGAATGTCTGGTAGTATGTCTTCCTCTTCCGATTTTCTCACTTACGGTTCCTGTCTCCATCCCGGCATCCGGATAAATTTCATTGAGAGTACTGGATTTCCCCACTCCGGAAGGTCCTGCCAGCACGGTTGTCTTTCCCTTCAATACCGCCTGTAGTTTTTGCAAACCGACTTTCTCTTTGGTACTGATGGAAAGAACCTGATTGACACATTTTTCATATACGTCCATCAGTTGATCTGCTTCCTGCTTTGAAACAATATCGGATTTGTTAAAGCAGATTATGGTATCAACCCCTTGTCTTTCCATCATTACAAGAAATCGATCCAAAAGATTGAGGTTGGGCATGGGATCTGCCATGGCAAATATCACTACAGCCTGGTCGACATTAGCCACTTCCGGCCGAATCAGTTGATTTTTCCTTGGCAGAATTTCTTCGATATTTCCCGTCTTGCCCTCTCGGGAAACCACTTGTATTCGAACATTGTCTCCTACAAGTGGTTTGATTTTATCTTTGCGGAATCCGCCTTTGGCTTTACATTCATAAGTTTGCGCCATTCCATTTTCGACACAATTCACATAATAAAACCCGGCAATTCCTTTAATGATTTTTCCTGTTAATTCCATTAATTCGATACCCTCTTAAAGGTTACATTATATGTTGCAACCTGCTGGCCATCGCGATAAACCGTGATTTCTCCCTGATTTGCACTGCTTCCCTTGATGCCATCCAAGGTCCATGGGAAATCATAATAAGTTTTATCTTCTTCACGAACCGTTGTCGTATTGCCATCCTGCTTGAGTACCACTTTGATTCTTCCGGTATCTGTCTCATATTCAAAAGGCTGGGCAATGGTCACGCTTCCCTCGTAAGTATAAGTCACTTCCGGTCCAAGACTCAGGGTAATATCAATGCTGCTGCCTTCTTCCACTTCATTTCCGGAAGATACACTCTGGACACAGACACGGTTTTTCTGCGTCGAAGAATAACTCTTTGACTCTGCGCCATATTTCAATCCAACTTTTCCCAATGCCGCTTTTGCCTGGCTTCGGGTCATTCCCAAAAGATTTGGTACTTTGACGTATTTGGTCTCTTCCCCTTTACTTGGATAAATTGTAATGGTAGAACCTTTATCCACTTTTTTACCGGCAGCCGGCTTTGTATATGCCACTTTACCAATTTGCTGGGTACTATATACATCTTCCCCCTGTTTTACTTTAAATCCTTTATCATTTAAAGTCTGGTAAGCATCGGTAATGGTATCTCCCGTAGTATCCGGGATTGACACCTGCTCCACACCACTACTGACAATCAATTCCACTTTTTCACCTTTTTGAACCGTGGAACCGGCAGCGGGGCTGGTACGGATAATATAACCTTTCTCGACTTCATCGGAAGACTCTTCCGTCACCGTACAGGTAATATCATAATTACCCAAATCCGTCTCGGCGTAATCTTTAATTTTATTGGTATAATCTTCGAGAACAACTTCTTCACCATTCGGTGAACTTCCAGGATTTGCCGTCTCAGTAACACTCGAATTGTTGTCGGAGTCCTCACTCGGTTTGGCACTTCCCCAAAAACCAAGAACACGGCCAACCATATAAAGCACCACAAGTCCGATGATAATTGCCACAGCGATACTTCCAAATACCAAGGCTTTTTCCAACTTTGGATCCACATCCGAAGAATTCTCCGGCTCATCCGGATCCTCCGTTTCCGGTTCTGCCGGCGGTTCTCCCACCGGTCCCATACCCTTACGAGAGGCATTTCGAAGAGTATCTACATCATCTTTGGACATAAAAATCGTCCCATCATTTTTATATAAATTTCCGATGACACCGTACTCTCCCGATGGGTCTTGTAAAAACATTTTCAAATCCGCAATCAAATCTGCAACACAACTGTACCGTAATTCTGTTTTCTTTTGCATACATTTATTTACAATATTGCTGATTCCTTTTGGTATCGTGGCATCCAAAGCTGCCAATGGCACGGCATCTTCCTGAATATGCGCAAGAGCAATGGCAACGGCACTTTCTCCGTTAAAAGGTAACGTACCACTCAACATCTCATACATGGTTACACCAAGAGAATAAATGTCACTCTTTTCATCACTATAGCCGCCTCTTGCCTGCTCCGGTGAAATATAATGAACAGAACCCATGGCATTTGCCGTAATGGTATTGGAACTTGCTGCTTTGGCAATTCCAAAATCCGTCACTTTTGCCGTTCCATCCCGGGCAATCAATATATTTTGAGGTTTTATATCCCGGTGAATGATATGATTACTATGGGCAGCCTCAAGTCCGTTTGCAATCTGAAGTGCGATACCAACTGCCTCTTTTACAGTCAATTTTCCTTTTTCTTCAATATACTTTTTTAACGTAATGCCATCTACCAGTTCCATGACAATATAATACATGCCATTTTCTTCGCCTACATCGTAAATGCCAACAATATTCGGATGGGAAATACCGGCAATAGCCTGAGCTTCCCCACGAAATTTCGTCACAAATTTTGTATCTTCACTATAGTCCTGTTTTAGTATTTTTATAGCCACATATCGATTCAGCCGGTGACACTTTGCGCGGAATACATCAGCCATACCGCCACTACCGACTTTATCAAGTATTTCATAACGATCACCAATAATGGTTCCTATACTTACCAAAATAACGCCTCCATTCTCTCTCATTTAAATTCGGACAAGAACAACACTGATATTATCTTTTCCTCCAGCCGCATTTGCCTCGTCCACAAGCTGTTTTGCAGCTTTTTCCATATTTTCTTCATTTTGCTTTATAATGGATTCTATCGTCTTATCTTCCAACATATTGGATAAGCCGTCTGAACACAACAAAAGCACGTCCCCTTCTTCCACTTCGATTTCAAAACAATCTGCTTTGACCTCCGGATTGGTACCAAGAGCCCGTGTAATAATATTCTTATTTGGATGTGTGCGCATCTCCTCTTTTTGCAATTTCCCGGACTGTACCATCTCTTCAACCAGAGAATGATCCACTGTCACCTGGGACAACGTTTCCTTACACACATAAAGTCTGGAATCTCCAACATTAACAATATATACCATTTTCCCCAATACCATAGCGGCAACAATGGTAGTTCCCATACCGAAATAGGCCGGATCTTCATTGGACGTCTGATATACTTTCTCATTGGCTGCAGCTACAGCCTGTTCAAAGATTCCTATGGGAGTAATCTCTGTACTCTTTTGAATCTGTGATACAACCTCCTCCACACACATTCGTGAAGCAGTATCTCCTGCATTATGGCCTCCCATACCGTCGGCCACAATAAACAGATTTGGGAAACTTCCAATTTCTTTGTCCTGACAAAAAATATAATCCTGGTTGGCAGTTCTCATGCGTCCCGTATCTGTTATCGAAAATGTTTGCACAGTCTAACCTCCTTATTCAGAAGTGAGTCGGTTCATAAATTGATTACGTAACTGACCACAGGCAGCATCTATATCGCTCCCCATCTCTCTTCTTATTGTAACATTTATTCGATTTTCTTCAAGTACTAATTTAAAATCTCTAATGTTTTCTTCCTTAGAACGATGACATTTTCTCTCTTTTACTTCATTCAGAGGAATCAAATTAATGTGGCAATTCAATCCCCTGCATCGCCTTGCAAGTTCCAAGGCATGTGCTTTTCCGTCATTTACCCCCGCAATCATACTATATTCAAAAGTCACTCTCCGGCCGGTAACATTTACATATTCCTGACACACGGAAAAAATTTCATCCATGGAATATTTTTTTGCAATTGGCATGGTTTTTTGCCGAATTTCATCATTGGGCGCATGCAAACTAATGGCCAGAGTAATCTGAAACTTTTCTTTCATCAAATCCCGAATTCGGTCTACCAGTCCACAGGTGGATACGGTAATGCTTCGCTGACTAATCTGAATCCCCTGTGGATGCGACAAAAGTTTGATAAATCGGATTAAATTATCATAATTATCCAGTGGTTCTCCCATTCCCATCACAATGACATTGGAAACACGCTGGCCAGTTTCTTTTTGTATTTCGTAAATCTGGGACAGCATCTCCCCGGCAGTCAGACTTCTCGTCAATCCCGTCAGGGTCGAGGCGCAAAATGCACAGCCCATCCGACATCCTACCTGGGAAGAAATACATACACTGTTTCCATGATGATATCTCATCCAAACGCTCTCCACCAGATTGCCATCTGAGAGGGAAAATAAATATTTTGCCGTATCGCCGTCTTTTGAAAGCTGCTTTTTCACCAACGTTACTCCGGATACCAGATATTTTTGCTGCAATTCTTCTACAAAAGATTTTGGAAGATTGGAAATTTCATCCAGCTTTTGTATCTGTTTCTTATGTATCCATTCAAAAAGCTGTTTACCTCGAAATGCTTTTTGTCCTGCATGTTCTGCCAATTCTGTCATTTCTTCCAGAGTGAGGCTTCGCAAATCTGTCTTACTCATCTATTTCTCCTTTACCAGTCTTGCCACAAAAAAGCCATCGCTGCCATTGATGCCCGGCAAAATCTGAAGCATTCCTTCTTTGGTCATTTTATTTTGAAGAGACTTTGGCAGATAAGCATCCAAACTCTCTCGTTTTAAAGGAAAATGTTTTTCTAAGTAAGCAACATTTTCCTGATTTTCCTGTGGGCAAATGGTACATGTACTATAAATCAGAGTTCCCCCTGGCTTAAGTGCCGGCATTACCCCTTCCATAATTTCCCGCTGGAGTTCCACCAGGTCTTTGATATGGGAAACGGCATCGAAACGGATCTCCGGCTTTTTCCCGATAATACCAATGCCAGAGCAGGGAACATCTGCCAAGATTACATCTGCTTTTTCCCGCCAGGATTCCTCTGGCTTCCTGGCATCCCAAACTTTTATTTCAACCCCTTCTTCCCGCAGGCGAAGGGCATTTTCTGCAATTCTAGCCGTCTTTTTTTCGGACACATCACGGGCACAGATTTTTCCTGTTCCCTTCAGCAAATCTGCAGCATGAAAGGTCTTTCCACCGGGACTGGCACATACATCCAATACCACATCCCCCGGAGATATTCCGGATACTTTTCCCGGAAGCATGGAACTTTCATCCTGAATGGTAAAATGCCCCTCTGAAAATCCCGGAAGTTTTTCTACGGACTCCACATGGTACAGAGAAAATCCTTCCGAAAGATGTGGCAAATCTCTCACTTCAATTCCTGCCTGTTCCAGTTCTTTGCGAACCTGTTCCTTCGACGCATTTTTTTGATGAATACGAATGGAAATGGGTTGGTTTTCACCAAAGGATTCAAACATCTTCCCGGTGGTTTTCTTTCCATAAGTTTCCAGCAAAAGAGCCGTTAAATCCTCTGGCATGGAATAGGCAAAAGAATACTTTTCGATTATATTTTTCTTCTCCGCCGTAATCTTCTCCCGTAACTTTTTTCCATCTTCTCTGGCAAGATTTCGCAGAATGGCATTGACAAATCCAGCCAATCTTTCCTGGTTTCGCTTTTTTGCCAATAAAACCATCTCGTTGCAGGTGGCAGATGCCGGGATGGAATCCATATAAAACAGTTCATAGGCTCCCATTCGCAAAATGGTACGGATAACCGGATGCATGCGACAAACCGGGGTGTTGGAAAATGCATTCAGGTACTCATCCAATTCGATGACTCGCTCGATGGTTCCCAAAGCCTCCCTTTGTACCAAATGCCGGTCTCTTGCAAGAGCCAGTTTCTCTTTTTCCTTTTTACATAACCAGAGAAACATTTCGTCACTATGCTTCTTTTTTTCCAATGTGGCATAAATAATATCAAAACTATATTCTCTCACAGGTATTCTCCCTCAGGCCTCTTTTCCCAGTTTTTCTCCCGGTTGCATCTGCATTCCCCGTAAAAAATCACCGGCAGACATTTTCTTCTTTCCTTCCAATTGAACCTGCTCTGCTTTTAATAGCCCCTTTCCGGTCTGAATGAAAAATCCATCCTTTTGAATCTTCACTACCTCACCGGGTACAGCATTTCCTTCTTCTTCAACCACTTTTGCCCCCCAGATTTTCAACATTTTGCCACCATAATAGGTATAGGCACTGGGCCAGGAATTCAGACCACGGATCGTTCGCTCCAAAGAAAGGGCATCTTTTGTAAAATCCAGTTGTCCCATGTCTCTGGTGAGCATCTTGGCATAGGTGCTGTCTTCCTCCTTTTGCTTTACCGGTTGAACCGTGCCCTCTTGGATTTTGTCCAGCGTTTCCAGCAACAACGGACCTCCCAGCACAGAAAGTTCTTCAAACAAGCTTTCTCCGGTTTCTGTTCCATCCAAGGGAATCTCTGTCTTCGCAAGCATATCTCCGGTATCCAGTCCCACATCCATTTGCATAATCGTCACTCCGGTTTTCTCATCCCCGGCAAGAATGGACCATTGAATGGGGGCTGCCCCCCGCCATCTTGGCAAAAGGGATGCATGGACATTGACGCATCCGTAGGCAGGATATTCCAAAATTTCCTTCGATAAAATCTGTCCAAAAGCAACCACCACAATGATATCGCAGGAAATTTGTTTGATTTGTTCCACAAAAGCAGGGTCCTTTACTTTTTCCGGTGTATAAACCGGGATGTCATGAGCCAATGCAGCTTCTTTTACCGGCGTAAATATCAACTTTCCGCTACGGCCTCTGGCTTTATCCGGCTGGGTAATCACCGCTTTTACATGATGTTTTTCTGAGGCTGTCAATGTTTCCAGCACCGGCACAGCAAAGTCCGGCGTTCCCATAAATATAATATCCATTTAGCCCTCCATTTCTTCCTCGACATCTACAAGCTGGCCTTCCACTTTATCCACATAAAGCATGCCGTCCAAATGCTCAATTTCATGAATCAACGCCCGAGCAAGCAGTTCTTCTCCTTCAATTTCAAATTCCTTCATATCCAAATCATATGCTTTGGCACGCACAATGTTCGGTCTTGTCACAATTCCGGCTTTTCCCGGCACGCTTAAGCAACCTTCACTGCCCCGTTGCTCCCCCTCGGTATGGGTAATGACCGGATTAATCAATATAATCGGTGAATCCTGTTCCGGACTAATATCAATTACCGCAATTCGCTTAAGAATTCCAACCTGGGGGGCTGCCAGTCCGACACCATCTGCCTCATACATGGTATCCAGCATATCGCCCACAAGTTCTCTCGTCTTTTCTGTCATTTCTTTTACTTCCTTGGCTTTTTTGGTAAGTATCTCATCGCCAATGGTACGTATGTTTCTAATTGCCATATTTCTCGTCCTTTCTTATCCATCCAATTCATATTGCAGATAACATGAAGATTGTTTTTTTTCCATCCATGTGTGAATCTCTTCTTTCATGTGGAGCAACAAATCCACATCGTCGCTCTTTAAGAGCAATTGCCATCGAAACCAGTCTTTTCGCTTTCGAAGACTAGCTGCCGACGGTCCCAGAAGGGTTACTTTGTTTCCACAATTTCTTTTTACATACTCACAGATTTCCTTCATTCCTTGTTCACATTTCTCTTTTTCCCGGGCAGACACCAAAATAGTCAACATCCTTCCGCAGGGAGGATAACCAAGCATTCTCCGGTATGCCAGTTCATTGTCATAAAAATAATCTGCATCCTGTTTTTGAATGCTTTCAATGACATAATGTTCCGGTTTGTAAGTCTGGATAATCACCTCTCCCGGCTTATCCCCCCGGCCAGCTCTTCCACTTGCCTGCTGCAACAGTTGGAAGGTTCGTTCACTGCTACGATAATCCTGCTCAAACATGCTCATATCTGCTGCAAGTGCCGCCACTAAGGTTACATCAGGGAAATCATGCCCCTTTACAATCATTTGGGTACCAATAAGAATATCTGCTTTTTTCTGTCGAAATGCTGCCAATATTCCTTCATGACCATGCTTGCCGGTTGTGGTATCCGCATCCATCCGAAGAATCCTGGCTTCCGGCATCAATCGCCGAAGCATCTCCTCCACTTTCTGGGTAC
Source organism: Eubacterium sp. (assembly GCA_022769325.1). Classification (GTDB taxonomy): domain Bacteria; phylum Bacillota; class Clostridia; order Lachnospirales; family Lachnospiraceae; genus Eubacterium_F. The sequence continues at coordinate 32,950 of JALEKC010000028.1, forward strand.
CAAGACCAAAGGAAGCAATATAAGGGGAGCCACATTTCGGACAACGTTCCGGCATTGCCACAGAATGTCCGCAATAATGACATACCAGCGTGTCCACCTCTCCCACATGATTTTTATGAGCTGTCATGGATACATCACAATGAGAACATTGTATCACATTTCCGCAATTTCTACAAGAAACAAAACCTGCATACCCTCTTCGATTGATAAAAAGCATTGCCTGCTCGCCCCTTGCCAGACATTTTTTCAATTTATCCTGCAAAAGGCAGCTGAAAACGGAACGGTTTTTTGCTTTTAATTCCTCCCGCAGGTCCACCACATGAATCTTGGGTAATTCAGCATTCCCGGCTCGCTTTTCCAGACGATATTCTTTATATTTCCCCTCCTTTGCCGCCAAATAACTCTTGACAGAGGGTGTGGCCGAGCCGAGAACTACACTGGCTCCCGAAATTTTGGCACGAAAAATGGCCACCTCATCGCTGTGATACCGGGGAGAACTCTCACTAATATAACTTGTCTCGTGTTCTTCATCTATGATAATCATACCCAAATTTGCAAAGGGGGTAAACAAAGCAGACCGTGGGCCTATCATAATATCAATATTCCCATTTTTTGCCATTTCAATCTGGTCCGCCCGCTCCCCCTCAGAAAGTCTGGAATGTAATACCGACACACGTCCCGGAAATCTGGACTGAAAACGAGATACCGTTTGAAAGGTGAGTGCAATCTCCGGAATCAAAACAATAGCCTGTTTTCCCTCCTGCAACACCTCTTCTAAAAGGCGCATATATACTTCCGTCTTTCCACTTCCGGTAATTCCATACAATAAATAGGTGTTACGAATTCCCTGCCGGTATTCCGATATAAAATCCTCTACAATTTCTTTTTGTTCCTCATTTAAGATTGGCTTAATTCCCTGTTTTTCTTCTGGCTCCCCCTGCATCGCCTTTCGATATATCCGTTCTTTACTCACCCGGATAATTCCATCTTTCACCAATCCATTCACAACTGCCTTGGATGCTTTATATTTTTGAGAAGCCACCCGATTATTCAGATTTCCACCTTCCTGCAGTATTCCCTCCAGTAAGCGGACCTTTGCCACATAATGCCGCCGCTTGTATTCACAAATGATATCCGAAATCTGATCTTTTTCTACAGCAAAAGTAAGCCAGTGTTCTTCCACTGACTTAACTTTTTTCCGAATGGGAATTACCGTTTTAATTGCTTCATTCATGGTAGAGCCGTATCGCTCTTTGATAAACTCTGCCACCTGTAGAAGTTCCCCTTCTACCGGCATATGCTTCGATGCCACACTGAGTATTTCTTTCATGCGATGCCTGTCAAATGCCGGCTGCTCCGTCAAACGAACCACGAACCCTTTTATCTGGCGGTTTCCCCGTCCAAAGGGAATATTTACCGGAGTGCCGATGGATATTTCCTCCTCCAATCGTCTGGGTACGATATATTGGTACGTTTTATCCAGAGCCTCTACATTGATGTCTACGATAATATCCGCAAACATTACATCACAACCTTCTCCACAACTTCATCCATATGCATCCCCCGGGAACCTTTTATCAAAATCCAATCCCCCGGTTTCGCACATTGCTTTACAATTCTCGCAGCCTCCTCATTGTTTCGACAAAACTCTACGGAAATATCCGAATGTTCCTGTACCTGTCTGCCGATATAAGAAGCTCCTTCTCCCACTGTGATTAAATAACTTAGCCGTTTGCCGCTTTCTGCCTCTTTCAAGATAAAATCACCGATTCCCCGGTGCAATTTTTCCGACTGCTCTCCCAGTTCCAACACATCTCCCAGCACAGCAATCTTTTGTCCTTCTTTACCATAATCAAACAACGCATCAATATTGCTGTTAATGGAATCCGGACTGGCATTGTAGGTGTCGTCAATCACATGATACCCGTGTGCATCTTTTCGTTCGCCACGCATGGAAAAAGGGTGATATTCTTTTAGTGCCTGCAAGGCATCCGAAAAGGGAACTTCCAATTGTTCTGAAAGTGCCAGAGCCACAAGAGCATTATTGACATTATGGCTTCCCATCACCGACAATTCCACCGCGCCGGTCTCTCTGTTGCCGTGATAGACAAAACTTTGTCCCACATCCGTCACTTTCAAATCCGTGGCAAGGACTTCACATCCCGCTTCGGTTCCATAATAGCAAATCGGGCATTCCGCCACACACAGCGAATAGGGAATATTATCTCCGGTTATTTGCTTCATGTCTCCATTCCCACAAATATATAACTTCCCGTCATGAGAAGATCCAACATATTTGACAATATGTCCCTTCTCCTCCGCAATTTTTTCCCGGCTTCCCAGATTGCCAATATGCGAAACTCCTATATTGGTCATAACTGCCGTCTGTGGCTTCACAATTTCCACCAATTTTTCCATTTCCCCCGGCAGACTCATGCCCATCTCAAAGATGCCAATCTGGATATCCGGCTCTAACTCAAACATCATAAGGGCAACCCCTATCTGACTGTTCAAATTTCCCTGGGTTTTTAACACACGGTATTTCTTTTCCAACACCGCACTAATCATCTCTTTGGTGGTTGTCTTTCCCACACTTCCCGTCACACCGATTACCGGAATGTCAAATTTACTTCGATAATACGCTGCCGTCTTTTGAAGTGCAGTGAGTGTATTTTCCACGTAAATACAACTTCCCTTTTTTTCCGGCTTACCCTCTTTTTTCGAGGTAAAGGTAAGGGCCGCCCCGGCTTCCATTACCTGTGGGATAAATTGATGGGCATCAACACGTTCTCCCACAATCGGCACAAACAAGGAGCCCTCCCCGGCTTTTCTGGAATCTGTCACCACATTGGTTACCATACCCTCTTCTTGTCCCCAAAGCAGTTCACCATCCACGGCTTCACGAATCTCTTTGATACTAATTGGAATCATACCTTTTGTCTTTCCTCCCCTTTTCCATTTATCCGGTCAAATTTTCTTAGGGAACTCAACCAATTACATCTGCCATCTCATAACGGCCGACTTCTTTTCCCTTTAAAAATTTAGCTGCTGCTACAGCGCCTTTTCCAAAAACGGCCTTGCTATATGCTGTATGGGAAAATGTGACAACTTCGTCAATTCCGGCAAAAATCACATCATGTTCACCCACGATGGTTCCTCCCCGAACAGCACTGATTCCCAACTCTTTCTTATCTCTCTTTTCCCTTCTCTGAGAACGGTCAAAGATGTATTCGTATTGGTTTTCCATGGCCTCATTAACCGCATCTGCCAATGCCAGTGCAGTTCCCGAAGGAGCATCCAGTTTTTGATTGTGATGCTTTTCAACAATTTCCACATCAAAACCTTCGGTTGCCAATACTTTCGCTGCTTCCTGCACAAGACGCATCAACGTATTGATACCAAGAGACATATTGGCGGATTTCAAAACTGCTATCTTCTTTGCCGCCTCTTCTATTTTTGCAAGCTGCTCTTCATCATATCCCGTCGTACATAATACAACCGGAACCTTTTTGCTTTCGCAATAATTCAGCAAATCATCCAGTATCTTCGGTGTTGAAAAATCGATAATTGCGTCTGCTTCCACATCGCATTCTGTAATGGAAGTGAATACCGGATATGATTTGGTACCATCATCCCGAATGTCAACTCCTGCTACAATTTCTGCCTCTGCATCTTCACTAACAATTTTTGTAATTGTCGTTCCCATAGCGCCATTACAGCCACTCATAATAATTCTTGTCATATCGTACATCCTTCCGTTGCCTTCACTTTTTATTTTAAAGTGATTCCTACTTTTTTCATTTCCTCTGCCAGAATTTCTGCATGTGCCGGTTCCATCTCTGTCAATGGCATACGAAGCGAACCAACTTCCATTCCCATTAAGTTCATAGCCTTTTTCACCGGAATAGGATTTACTTCGCTAAACAATGCATGAATCAAATCCAGATAACCAAGCTGCATTTCCATGGCTTTTTCGGTATCTCCTGCGAAAAACGCAGCTGTCATATCGTGAGTTTCCTGTGGCAGAATATTGGAAAGAACTGAAATAACGCCTTTCCCACCAAGGGAGAGAACCGGGATAATCTGGTCATCATTTCCGGAATACAAATCCACAGAACCACCTGCCATACTAAGCACATCTGCCACTTCTGACAAGTCACCGGTGGCATCTTTTACACCAACAATATTATCTACGGTTTTGCACAATTCAACTACGGTTTCCGGTGCAATTTTTACGCCGGTACGTCCCGGAATATTGTACAAAATAATCGGAATGCTGACACTGTCTGCCACTGCTTTAAAATGAGCTTTCAAGCCATTTTGTGTACATTTATTATAGTATGGTGTTACCAAAAGCAAACCGTCTGCACCGGCTGCTTCTGCTTTTTTCGATAAATCCACAGCTGTTCTGGTACAATTTGAACCGGTTCCTGCGATAACCGGAATCCGTTTATTTACCACTTCACAGCAAAAACGAATGCACTCAACGTGCTCTTCCACCGTAAGTGTGGAAGCCTCTCCCGTTGTCCCACAGATAATGATGGCATCGGTATGTCCGGCAATCTGCTGCTCGATGATTTCTTCCAATTTGTTATAATTTACACTTCCATCCTGATTCATTGGAGTAACAAGTGCTACTCCGGCTCCTGTAAAAATAGCCATATTTTCCTCCATTCCGCCTTTCCGGCTTATTCATATTATTCGACACCTTGTGCAACAAAAAGGATATGCAACTTTCCCAGGAATGCTGCATATCCACAATATCAATACTTTGTAGCACTCCATCATAATGATGACAGTCATATACCTCTTCGATATATGCCCAGGGTCGACAGTTTCAGGCCAACTGTCCCCTTCGGCAGACTTTCCTTTCTTTCAGCCATCACTTGTGTACCTGCACATCCGGAAAAATACTGATAAAGTCCGCGCCTCTACTGTTTTATTTACTTGTATTTCATCATAACACTTATACGTACCTTCGTCAAGTATTAATTTCTCCTTAAATCAGGGCATGAATCTCCTGCAACGATTTTACCCCGATTTCCCCATCATGAATCACGGTATAGATACCATCGGCTGTTGCTTTTGCTGCTGCCATGGTGGTAAAGTAAGGAATCTTTGCTTTGATGGCATTTTTACGAATATAACTGTCATCAAACATTTTCTCATCTCCCGTTGCCGGTGTGTTAATAATCAATTGAATCTTACCATTGATGATGGCATCTACGATGTTTGGTTTTCCTTCCTGCATCTTATTGATGCGCTCTGCCTTGATTCCATTGTCTCTTAACAATTCATAGGTACTTCCCGTAGCCAATATGCCAAATCCACAAGCTTCAAATTTTTTCGCCACATCCAAAAGTTCCGGTTTGTCCTTTTTACTGATACTCATCAAGATATTTCCTTCTTTTGGTAATCTTGTCTGAGTGGCTTCCTGTGCTTTAAAGAATGCTTCTCCTACATTTTCGGAAAGACCCAGCACTTCTCCGGTGGAACGCATTTCTGGTCCCAATACCGGATCTACCTCCTGGAACATGTTAAATGGGAATACGGCTTCTTTGACACCATAATATTTTGGATGAACCTGCTGCATATTCTCAATTGGTGACGGATTTCCGGTAAGTTCTCTGGTCATAATCTGGGTTGCCAATTTCACCATCTGCACATTACATACTTTGGATACCAGTGGCACCGTACGAGACGCTCTTGGATTTGCCTCCAAAACATATACTTTCCCATCTTCAATGGCATATTGCATATTCATCAGACCGCATACACCCATTTCTTCCGCAATCTTACGGGTATACTCTTTGATGGTTTCCACAAGTTCTTCCGGAATATTTTTGGATGGAAGGATACATGCAGAGTCTCCGGAATGAACTCCTGCCAACTCGATATGCTCCATTACCGCCGGCACAAAAGCCTGTTTTCCGTCGGCGATGGCATCCGCTTCACATTCCATGGCATGACGGAGAAAACGGTCAATCAAAATCGGACGGTCCGGTGTCACACCGACAGCTGCTGCCATATATTGTTTCAAACTTTCCGGATCATTTACCACTTCCATCCCCCTGCCGCCAAGGACATAAGATGGACGAACCATAACAGGATATCCGATTTTTTCTGCAATTTCCAGGGCCTCATCTACATTGACAGCCATACCGGCTTCCGGCATCGGAATATTTAATTTTTCCATCATTCCACGGAACAAATCACGGTCCTCTGCCATATCAATGATTTCCGGTGAGGTTCCAAGGATATTTACACCATTTTTCTTCAAGTCAGCCGCCAGATTCAGTGGTGTCTGCCCACCAAATTGTGCAATGACACCAAGAGGCTTCTCTTTTTCATATATACTCAAAACATCTTCTAATGTTAATGGTTCAAAATATAATTTATCAGAAGTATCATAATCGGTGGATACCGTCTCCGGATTACAATTGACGATAATGGTCTCAAATCCCATTTCTTTCAGGGCAAAGGCAGCATGAACACAGCAATAATCAAATTCGATTCCCTGTCCGATACGATTTGGTCCACCACCCAGAATCATAATTTTCTTCTTGTCCGTGACAGTAGATTCATCTTTTGCATTGTAAGTCGAATAATAATAAGCGCTATCTTTGGTTCCACTTACATGAACCGGTTCCCAGCTCTCCGTAATGCCATATCCGGTTCTTGCCTTGCGGATTTCTTCTTCGGAAACGCCGAGAATCTGTGCCAGGTAACGGTCTGAGAATCCATCTTTTTTCGCTTTCTCAAGGGCTGCTTTTTCCGGAACAGCACCTTTCTTTTTCAGAAGTTCTTCTTCCTCTTCCACAAGTTCTTTCATCTGCTCGATAAAATAATGTTTGATTTTGGTGCGCTCAAACAATTCTTCCACCGTTGCTCCCTTACGAAGCGCTTCATACATAATAAACTGACGCTCACTGGTTGGATAAATCAACATCTGAAGCAATTCTTCTTTTGTTTTTTCATGGAAATCCTTTGCAAATCCAAGGCCATAACGTCCAATTTCCAGACTGCGAATTGCTTTTTGGAACGCCTCTTTATAATTTTTTCCAATACTCATCACTTCACCCACGGCACGCATCTGGGTTCCCAATTTATCTTCGGAATCTTTGAACTTTTCAAACGCCCAGCGGGCAAATTTGATTACCACATAATCTCCACCCGGTACATATTTATCCAAGGTTCCATTGACACCACATGGAATTTCATCCAAGGTAAGTCCGGAAGCCAGCATAGCCGACACCAGAGCAATCGGGAATCCGGTGGCTTTGGATGCCAGGGCAGAAGAACGGGAAGTTCTAGGATTAATCTCGATGACAACAACTCGGTCAGATACCGGATCATGGGCAAATTGTACATTGGTTCCCCCGATTACCTGCACTTCTTCCACGATTTTATATGCCTGCTCCTGAAGGCGTTTTTGCAACTCCTCGGAAATGGTCAGCATAGGTGCTGAACAGAAAGAATCTCCGGTATGTACTCCCAGTGGATCGATATTTTCAATAAAGCAAACGGTAATCATATTGCCCTTTGCATCCCGAACTACTTCCAGTTCCAACTCTTCCCAACCGAGGATGGATTCTTCAATCAAAACCTGTCCCACAAGACTTGCCTGCAATCCACGGGCACAAACAGTCTTCAACTCTTCCACATTATATACCAGACCACCGCCGGCTCCACCCATGGTATAGGCAGGGCGGAGAACTACCGGATATCCCAGCTCATCTGCGATAGCAAGTGCCTCATCCACAGAATATGCCACTTCGCTTCGTGCCATCTCGATGCCGAGTTTATTCATGGTCTTCTTAAATTCAATACGGTCCTCTCCACGTTCAATAGCATCCACCTGAACACCAATCACTTTCACACCATATTTGTCCAGGATGCCGGCATTTGACAGTTCTGAGCACAAATTCAGTCCGGACTGACCGCCCAGATTTGGTAAAATTGCATCCGGACGTTCTTTTTCAATAATCTGTTCCAGTCTTTTTACATTCAAAGGCTCAATATACGTTACATCTGCAATGTCCGGGTCCGTCATAATCGTTGCCGGGTTAGAATTTACCAATACAATCTGATAACCAAGCTGACGCAGGGCTTTACATGCCTGTGTTCCTGAATAATCGAATTCACATGCCTGTCCAATGATAATGGGTCCCGATCCAATAATCAATACTTTTTTAATGTCCTCTCTTTTACTCAATTTTGTCCTCCATTCCGAAGCCGTATCCGGCACTCTGTATTTTCTATATCCTTATAATATTTTACCTAAAATATAGAAAAAGTAAATAGAAAAAAGAAAAATAAATAAAAAAAAGAACCATCCATGCCCTCCGGCAACAGAAAGTTCTCTTTTCTCAGTATGTATAAATTCCCTCATTGATTACTCATAAGTTTCTCAAAGAATCTCCGAAACTTCATCCACATAAGCCCGAATCTGCTCCGGCAATTTGGTTCCGGTGATAATAAGTTTGTGATAATCTCCCTGAATCCGAAGCAGGTCTTCCACATCATCCTCCGTCAGAATTCCCAGGTCGATGAGCCCCAGCAATTCATCCAAAATGATAACATCGCTCTCTCCGGTTTCAAGAACTTTTTTGGAAAAGTTAAACCCATTTAATATATTGGCCTTTTCCTCTTCTTTCTCACTTTCGGATAAATCACAATAATTTTCCTCACTCTTATCAAAACGAAAAATTTGTACATCCGGTTCAAGCCGCTCCAAAACCTGAAATTCATCTGCAACCTTTCCCTTCAAAAACTGAATCATGGTAATCCGCTGTCCATGCTGCAATTCACGAAGGGCCTGACCTACCGCCGCCGATGTCTTTCCTTTACCGGTTCCGTAAAAGGCCTGAATCATCCCTGATTCCATCGTCATAAACACCTCTCTTTGACTCATGCTGACATATTTTTGACAACAATCGCCCATTTATGAGAAATAATTTACCACAAAATGAAAGAAATAGCAAGTAAATTTTCTCCGACTGACTTACTCTTCCTGCCCTTCTTCCTCCGTGACCTCCATTGGCTCTGACTCTGGTTCCTCAGAAGCAGCCACAATGGCCGACATCGGATCCATTCTTTCCAGTTTGCTCACTGAAATCTCATAAGCAACTCTTGTTTCGAATTCTTCCTCGTCAACTCTTTTTTGATACTCACGACTTTGAATTCTACCCCATAACTGAATGTGATCTCCTACTTGAAAACCATCGGCAAAGCGGGCATTGCGCCCCCAGCAGATACACGGAATGTAATCGGATTTTCCATAAGGACGATTGACTGCAAGAAGAACATCTGCGATTTCACGTCCCAAAGGTGTTCTACGATATACCGGGCGTTTGCAGATATATCCATCCAAAAAGATATGATTTGGTTTTTCACACTCTCCCGGCTCATCATCCACACGAATGTCGCGAACAAACATGGAAAGAACCAAACGATTGTGATTTTCCTCATGGCGATTGTAAGAACGGAACTGTCCGGAAGCCTCAATATATTTTCCCCGGTAGTCCTGCCCGACATCCAACAATCGCTCAGATACCATAAGTGGTATCGTATCATATACATTACTCAAACGTCGTACGGATAATTGAAGAATATAAAAGCCTTCCCCATACACTTCATGGCTGAAAGCAAACTCGCTGATTACCTCACCATAAACATTTACCTGATTGTTTCCTAGCACCTTATCTGTCATCATATATGACCCCCTTTGTTTATTTACCTATGCATTATAACACAGACTTTTTTTCTTTACCATATACTATATGCACAAAAAATTTTTTTTAGAACAAAAAAGTTTAGATTTGCCATATTTTTTTATCTGTGCTATAATCCATATTCGTAGGCATAAGCCTGGGGCATAATACTTTTTTGCCCCCATCAACTTAGTATAGTACGAAAGGACGATTTTGAAAATGGTAAAATCAAGAGATGATATAAGAAATATTGCAATCATTGCCCATGTGGATCACGGAAAAACCACAATTGTGGACGAATTACTCAAGCAAAGCGGAGTATTCCGCAAAAATCAGGAGGTGGCAGAACGTGTCATGGACTCCAATGATATTGAACGAGAACGTGGGATTACCATTCTGTCAAAAAATACTGCCATTCATTATAATGACATTAAAATAAATATTATTGACACCCCGGGACATGCTGATTTTGGCGGTGAAGTAGAACGTGTGTTAAAAATGGTAAATGGGGTTGTCTTAGTTGTGGATGCCTTTGAAGGTGCCATGCCCCAGACCAAATTTGTACTGAAAAAAGCTTTGGAATTAAATCTTCCGGTGGTTGTCTGTATCAATAAGATTGACCGTCCGGAAGCTCGTCCTGCCGAAGTGGTGGATGAAATACTGGAACTTTTCATTGACCTTGATGCCAATGAAGAACAGCTTGACTGTCCATTTATCTTTGCCTCTGCCAAAGAAGGAGTGGCTTCCACTTCCTACGAGGAACCGGGTACCGATATGAAACCACTCTTTGATGCCATTGTAAATTATATCCCGGCACCAACCGGTGACCCGGACGCCGATACCCAGGTTCTTATCAGTACCATTGATTACAATGAATATGTAGGCCGTATCGGTGTGGGAAAAGTCGACAATGGTTCCGTTCATATCAACCAGGATGTTGTCATCGTAAATGCACATGACCCGGAAAAGAATACTAAGGTAAAAATCAGTAAACTCTATGAATTTGAGGGACTCAACCGGGTGGAAGTGGAGGAAGCCGGCATCGGTTCCATCGTTGCTATTTCCGGCATTTCCGACATTCATATCGGTGATACTTTATGTTCTCCGGAAAATCCTAAGGCCATTCCTTTTCAGCGGATTTCCGAACCAACCATCTCCATGGATTTTATTGTAAATGACAGTCCTCTCGCGGGACAGGAAGGAAAATATGTCACCTCCCGTCATCTGCGAGACCGTCTCTATAAAATGCTCAATACCGATGTCAGCCTTCGTGTAGAAGATACAGACAGTACAGAAGCATACAAAGTTTCCGGACGTGGTGAACTGCATCTTTCCGTATTAATCGAAAATATGCGCCGGGAAGGATACGAATTTGCCGTCAGCAAGCCGGAAGTTTTGTATAAAACCGATGAATCCGGGAAAAAACTAGAGCCAATGGAACGAGCTTATGTAGACGTTCCGGATGAATTTACCGGTACTGTCATTGATAAACTCAGCCAGCGTAAAGGCGAGCTTCAAAGTATGAATCCATTAAATGCCGGCACCACCCGATTGGAATTTTTAATTCCGGCACGGGGTCTCATCGGTTATCGTGGAGAATTTATGACAGATACCAAAGGAAACGGTGTCCTCAATACCGAGTTTTATGGCTATGGCGATTACAAAGGGGATATTGCCTATCGTAAACAAGGTTCCCTGATTGCTTATGAATCCGGAGAAACCGTAACCTATGGCTTGTTCAATGCCCAGGAACGTGGAACTCTTTTTGTAGGTCCCGGGGAAAAAGTCTACGGTGGTATGGTCGTAGGCCAAAATGGAAAAACCGATGATATTGAAGTCAATGTGTGTAAGAAAAAACAGCTTACCAATACCCGTGCTTCCGGTTCGGATGACGCTCTTCGACTCTCCCCGAAAAAGGAACTCAGCTTGGAGGAAGCCATTGAATTTATCGATACGGATGAACTTCTTGAAATTACACCGGAAAACCTGCGGATACGTAAAAAAATTCTCGATGGCACTGCCCGTTATCGTGCCAATCGAAACAATAAAAACAGTTAATAAAGGAATGGTGACATCCAAATGACTTTACAGCCAATCAATCCTTTCGTTCAAAAGATCTTTGCGGCTTATGAAAAACTTCGACCCTGCTTTATGAGCGAAGGACATTTTCTCAACCAGTTTTTGTGGGAAAATTACTATCATACTATGTTTGCCACAGATGATATCGCACTTTATCTTTTTTTTGAATATAAGGGGGAACGGAAAGCCTTTTGTCCCCTCTGCTCCGTAGATGACCTTCCGGAAGCATTTCGGCGGATGGAAAGACAATTTCACGAAGTATGGCACAGCCCATTGGATATTTACCTTGTGGACGATTTGACAAAAAATGTATGGGAACAGGCAGGACTTCTAAAATCTTATACCTACTCCAGTGACCGGGACAGTTTTGACTACATCTATGATGCCGAAAAGTTAAAAACTCTCAGTGGTCGTGCCATGCATAAGAAAAAGAATTTATTGAATTCATTTGTCCGGGAATACGAGGGTCGCTTCGTATATGAAACCCTTGGCTGTAAGGATATCGAAGAAATAAAGGACTTCCATGAAAAATGGCTGGACGAAAGAAGGCATTTTGACAAATACAATTGCATAGATGATGAAGAAGAAGGTGTCTACCGTCTTTTGGGAAATTGCCAAAGCATTGATTGTGCTATGGGAGGCATCCGGCTGGACGGAAAGATTGTCGCCTATACGATTGGAAGCTACTGTCCTTCAATCCAATGTGCGTTTATTCACATTGAAAAAGCAGAACCAGAGATCAAAGGATTGTACAATTACATCAACCAGCAGTTTTTGATCCATGAGTTTCCGAATGCAGTATATGTAAACCGCGAAGATGATCTCGGGCAGGACAACCTGCGTCAGGCAAAATTGTCCTATAAGCCCATCCGTCTGGAAGAAAAATACTATATTCAGGAAAAACGAAGCATTTTATAAATTATCACGAAACGTTTTGGGGGATACTCCAAAACGTTTTTTAAATACCTTAGAAAAATATAATTCATCTTTATATCCAATCTGAAAAGCGACATCACGTATCTTACTATCTGTAGTCTTTAATAATTCTTCTGCCTTTTTCATGCGAAATTCAATAATATATTCTTGAATGGACATCTGATATATTTCTTTAAAACAATGTGACAAATATGCCCTGGAAACACCGATTTGATTTGCCATTTCCATCACAGAAATATCTTGATAATAATTCTTACGTATATATTTCATAACTTCAAAAACATACTTTACCATATTTTTCTGCATCTGCATTCCCATATTCATTTTTATTTTCGCACGTCGAATACATTCATCAACACTGGCAACATCCGATTTGGCCTTAATATACCATCCACATCGCACATCTATATAATATTCTTTATTCCAGTTCATGCTTTTGTCATTGATACCATGTAATAAACGCTTCACTAAAATATCCATTTTTTCTTCTTTCTGCTCTTCAAATATAAGACAAAATTCATTTCCACTTATGCGCCCAAATACGTGTTTTCCCTTCCCAAATTGTTCAAAAATCTGAGCCACCTGGGCTAATGCCTCGTCTCCTTCCTTTCTGCCATAAATTTCAGAAATTTCCGTTAAATTATCAATTCGCACTAAAACAAATGCACAATTTTTTCCATTTTTTATTGTATCACGAAGCATTCCTGTAGCCACCTCTTGAAAGCCATATTGATTAAGTAATCCTGTGACCTGATCACAGCGTATCAAATTAATCTTGTCATCACCCAGTTTTTCAATTTGATTTTGAATATATATATTCTCCAGAACGGTACATATATTAATAATAAATGATTGATAAAAATCTTCACCTGCATGAAAACAATTCTTTTCAAATGCAATCATTGCATAACCAAAGCAATGTTTTCTATAGTGCAATGGGTTTACGTAAAAAATTTGTGGTTTCTCTTTGATCTCTTCTTTCGGCAATAACGTCGTACGTTCAAATATCTTTTTCGACATAGCCACCTCTATCGTATTCTTTTTCCCATAATACGCATGAAGCAGCATTTGCATCCGATCCTCGAATGGTAGTTTTTCACTTTCTTTATATTCATACTTTTCCTCTGGATTTATGCATACATAAAAATCTGTAACTCCTGTGTTCTCTTCCACAAATTTTCCAACAAGATCCGGGAGTCCTTCAAATCCGCGAATACCTTCCATTCGAAACACCATAAACATATTCTGTTTATATAGATGCACTAATCTGTGATTTTTTTCAAACATTCTTCGAAATTGTCCACCATCTTCCTCTTCCTTCTTGCATCCGCACGAAGTACGATATTGATTTTCTGTAGGTATATAATACTCTTTTTCAATTTTTTCTCCCTTTTGACTCCTTAGGATTATTTCCATTGCTTTTTCAGCAAATCTTTTAGGACATGCTCGTACTGTACTAATCATTGGATAATAATCGCTTGCCTCTTCCACATCATCAAATCCCGTTACAATAATATCTTCCGGTACACATATATTTCTTTTACTTAACTCTTCGCATACAGCAATTGCCATATAATCATTTGCACACACTATAGCATCCGGAAGTTCTTCTTCTAATTGTAAAAAATAATCTACTGCTTCTTTTCCAACATTGTACCACAAATTCCCCTCATAAATGTACTCTTCTCGAAACTGCAAATTATACTTTTTAACTGCCTCTCGAAATCCTTCTTCACGCTTACATATATCCTCCATAAAAGAAGGTCCGGACAGATAATATATCCGCCCAGACTTGTGATTTTTATTCAAATGTTCTACCATGCTAATAATTGCCTCTTTGTCATTCGTTAATATACTGATAAACTCGTCCTTTTTTTGGCGAATACTAATAATCGGACATCGCGCCTTTTCCTTTACTTGCATAACAAGTTTTTCAGCCATTCCGGGAACATCAAATACATCAAGACATAAAACAATCGCATCTAGCTGTTCATAGCATGGAATTTCCAACAAATTACTTTCTCCATCAATATATTCTTGATTATTTTCATATTCACCAAACGTAGAAAAAATAATCAGATTGTAACCATTGTTTTTTGCTTCCTTTGCCAGCGCACCACACAGTGTGCGCTGGAAATACTCTGGAAGCTTGCAAACAAATAATCCAATTGTTTTATTTTGATTACAAATCACTTGCTACATCCTTCCTTCTCTATTCATTCTTATTCAAACTTTATCCAGTCAATTTGCAATCCTGGTTTATCCGTCTGAATATATAAAGTCGTCTTTCCTGTTGGTTTTGGCCATGTAGTATTGGAAGCTTCTTTCCAGTTACCATTTCCTAAATTGCCAATAGTTGCTACCGTATTATTAAGACTTCCGCTACAGACAAGCAATTGTCCTCCATAATCAGGTTCCTTCACATATGCTGTTACACTTTGTAATTCTTTACTTCCAAGATCAACTTCAAATGCTATATAGGAATCTGTACTATCAAATGTTATTTTCCCATCCTTTACTGTTACACCTTGAGAAGAATTAGCAGAAGTCGCCTGAATTTTGCCAAACGAACCAGATGGATCATTTCCTTCTCCTGTTTCCGTGTTTTTCACCGATATTGTGAGTGTTGCATTCTTCCCTTTATCAAACACAAATGTTAATTTTGTATTTCCGGTAGACATATTGGCCAAATATTCTTTTTTAATCGTGACAAGTTCATTGGAAACTGTATAATCTGTTCCTTTTGTTAAAGTAACATCTCCATTTTTAATACTAACCAATGATCTTTCTCCAGCCAAAATGAGATTTGTAGTTACATCTTTCTGTTTTTCTCCACTCAAATCAAATTCTGCCGATGTCGGCGAAATCTTTCCGTTGACTTCTGCTGTTGGAGTGT
>JALEKC010000045.1 GCA_022769325.1 Eubacterium sp.
ATAATTCCACAGAAATCCTTTTTACCCCCTCCTGCTCATTTACCAAGGGTGCATGAGAGGCAAAACGCACATAAATAATATTTCGCCCATCCTTTTTTGCCTGTTCTATATAGGGCTCCACAAAAAGGCGGAATTCCTCCAGATTGGTCACCTGCCATACCACATTGTCCCCCAGCCGTATATTGTCAAATGCGTCATCCATTTCCGGTATTCCGGATAAAACACGGTCAAATGCTGCCATACGAATTCCTCCATTTCTTTTTTTCTAATTATATCACATTTTTCAAAAAAATTGTCATATTTTAAAGCTTTTTGTCCGATAATATTAAATAGGAAATTGTATCTTGAAACAAGGAGGAACAAAAATGGACTATAACAATTTTTCAGTCGTACGTCGTGTCAACGCAACGGCAATGTTTTCCTATGGATTACTAAGTGCCGTATTGGTCATCTGTTATTTCATTGAGGTGTTGAAAAAGAGCAGATCCCTCACCTATTTTATCATCTTTACCATATTAGCTCTTTTGCCATATATTGTAAGCAAATTGCTGATTGCCAAAAATAAGGAATCCGAAAAAGTAAAATATGTAATTTCTGTAGGCTTTTTAATTTTTTATTCCTTTATTATTTTTACGACGGTGTCGCCGGTTGCATACGTGTATGCCATCATAATTGCAGTTATTCTGCTTTGCTATAACCAAAAAAAATTAGTTTTTTTCTATATGCTTTGCGTTACATTGGTAAATATTGTACAGACGGTTTATTTGGGGATTAATCATCTGATTTCTTCTGGCGATTTACCAAATATTGAAATTCGTATTGCATCTTTGATTTTGTTTACTTTATATTTGACACTGAGTACCAAAGCAGCTGAGCTGACCAACAAGAATCGGATGGATCAGATTCAGGCTGAGCAGGAGAAAACTTCCAAGCTTATGGAACAGATTCTTCATGTAGCCGGTCAAATGACAGAAAACATCGGTACCATCTCCGGTAAGATGAAAATCTTAAGCGATACAGCCAACAAAACCAAGATATCTATGGAAGAAGTAAATCAGGGAACCGGTGAGACCGTGGATTCCATCCAAATGCAGATGGAAATGACATCGGAAATCGACCAAGTGATTCGCCATGTCAGCACTTCCACATCTGCCATTTCCGAAAATATCGGTGCCACTAAGAAAGAAATTTCTTCATCCAGAACCAATATCGATGACTTGATTCGTCATGTGGAACTTTCCAACAAATCCAATCAGGATGTATCAAAAGAAATTAAAGAATTAAACGAGTATGCTGAGAAAATGCAGACCATCATCGATATGATAAATGGAGTGGCCAATCAAACCAGCCTTTTGGCCTTGAATGCAAGTATTGAAGCTGCCAGAGCCGGAGAAGCAGGCAAAGGATTCGCCGTGGTTGCTTCGGAAATTTCCAACCTGTCTGCTCAGACGAAAAATGCCACTGTCAGCATCACTGAGTTGATTCAAAATGTTTCCACCGAATTGTCCGCCATGGTAACGGTGATTGAGGATATGCTACATAATGCAGAAGAACAAAATGAAGTTGCCAATCATACAGCGCAGAGTTTCGAAGAAATATCCAAGAAGGTAGATGCTGTATATCAGGAAGTGGAAGAATTAGACAACTTGGTATCCGGATTGAATCGTGCCAACGAACAAGTAATTCATGGTATCGAAACCATCTCTGCTGCAACAGAAGAAGTGACTGCTCATTCCAGTCAAACCTTGGAAACCAGCGAGACCAATACCAATATTACTCATGAAGTAGATACTTTGGTGAATACCTTAAGCACTCTAGCTGATGAATTGCACGGACTGGATTCCTAAATCATTTATATTAACCTTTTCTGTTATCGCCCCAGAAATGCATTGCGTTTCTTCTCTGTATATATTATAATAAACAGAGGGGGCGATAGCATGAACAATTTAGAAATTCGAGATGAAAGATATTCGGTAGCAGATGAGGCTATTTTAGATGCTTTTCTTTTGGTTTTAAAAGAAAAAGATATTGATAAAATAACTGTATCTGACATTATAAAAAAAGCTGGAATTGTACGAAGTACTTTTTATAACCACTTCGAAAATATTCCAGCTCTTATTGTTGCCATGGAAGATAAAACCATCCAGGATATTTTTTCCCTCATGGAAACCTTTCAGGCCAAAAATGACCATGATATTTGCAAATCTTACTTTCTGACATTATGCAACTATACCATGACAAATCCCTTTTTAGCCCATCTTATACGTAATCCAAGGGGAAATTCCTTTTTTGAAAAAGCCATGACCATGTTTCACCAATATGTAACCAATATCGTGCAGGATGCTTCCTCTCCACAGCAAAATAAGACAGAGTATTCTTACATGATTGCTTCCGCCATCGGAAGCACCCTTGGTGTACTTCACAAATGGACCCGGGAGAATTTTTATATCCCCCCGGATGACATTGCAGAGATTATGACAAAGATTTTTATCTCCGGCATCCTCCCCTTTATGCAATAGGAGCCACAGGCTCATCAATAGTGGCCTCTTGTCTCTTGATTTTCTTTGTAAAACTTCGGGCAAATGGATATTTTCTTACTACCAGTCCAGTAATCTGTCGGTAAGTAGGTTGTTCTTTGTTATAAACATCCAAAATATTTTGCAATTCTGCCTGTACATCTTCTTCCGTCAACTCCTTGGCTGTCACCAATTCCTGTTCTGGATAGATTCTTGCGGTAAGGCCATTGTTCTCACCGGTGATAATCACTTCCCCCACCAAGGCATTAAGAGCCAATTTGTTTTCGATTTCCTCCGGAGAAATATTTTCCCCATTGGAAAGAATAATCAGATTTTTTACACGTCCATTGATAAAAAGGTAACCATCCTCATCCAGATATCCTTTGTCTCCGGTATGAAGCCAACCATTTTTCAATGTCTCTGCCGTCTCTTCCGGCATTTTATAATATCCTTTCATGACACTGCTGCCTCTTACCAAAATCTCCCCATTTTCAAATGTTATTTCAGCATTGGAAAGAGGTCTGCCGATGGAACCGGCTTTATGATTCTCCGGTGTGTTGGAACTGATAACCGGAGAGCATTCGGACATGCCATATCCCTCAAGAACCTCTATGCCATATTCTGCAAATTTCTCGATATAAAATGGATCCAAGTGAGCCCCGCCGGTAAAAATAATCTCCAACTTTCCACCAAAAATCTTTTCTGCCAAAATATTTTTGGGGATGGACGGATCTGCCACCGCCAGCCTTTTATAAATGGTCTCAATCATCAAAGGAACCATAAGCATGACTTTGGGTTGAAATACACTCATATTCTTCACCAGATGAAGCAAGGAATCATTGATACAAATCGTTGTTCCCAGAGAAAACCCTTTCAACCAGTCCATAACCAAACAGTAGGCATGATGAATCGGAAGTACACTAAGCAATGTGGTTCCTGGTTCCGTTGTATATTCCACAGCCTCTACATTGGTTGCCAAATTGTTCTGGGTCAACATAACTCCTTTACTTTTTCCGGTGGTTCCTGACGTATAAATAATGGTTGCCAAATCCTCTGGCAAAGGATAGGAAGCATCTTCCTCATTTTCCGAAGCAGCTTCCATTAATTCTACAAGTGTAGAGTATCTCTCCTGGGCCAGGTCTTCCGACTCTTCCTGAAGAAACCAGATTTTCTGTATCTTCGGGCATTTTGCCAATACGAATTCCGCCAGGGCTTTCCCCTTCGGAGATAAAAACAGACCTTCAGAATCCGAACGATTGATAAGATCAATTAAGTCGTCTTTGGGAAGTCCGGCATCTAACGGCACCGCAATACTGCTTCCGGTAACAATGGCAAGATAACTCTCCATCCACTCCACAGAGCTGGCACCAATCAGGGCAATATGTTTTCCACCAAATTCTTCTTTTTGCAAACCTTTTCTCAATTTTTCCACATTTTCAGCCAATTCACCATAGGTTCTCTCACGTATTTCTTTCTTTTCCAGCCACTTCACTGCCGGTATCCCGGCGAACTTATTCACACTTTCTTCCAATATGTTTCGAATCAACATCTTTTAAGCCTCCTCTTGTAATTTTTCTAACAGAGCAAGAGCTTCCGCAATAGTCCGAACCTGTAATGCCTCCTCTTCTTCCAATTCCACATCAAACGTATCTTCCAATTCGCCAAAGAAAGACATAAAGTCTAAGGATGTAAATTCCAAATCTTCCCGGAATCTCATATCCCCTTTCATATTTTCCGGCTCCACCTCACAATACTGAGCCACGATTTTTTTAAATTGCATTTCCTGTGTCATAGGTTCTCCTCCTCGTAATTACATTTTTCTAATTACATTTTTCTAATTTCCTTTTTATACTTGTTCCATTATTTCTCCGATACTCATATCCGGTTCCGCGATTCCCTTAAAAAGAATACGCATCAGATAATAGTAAAACAGTTCCATATCCTGCTCTTTTAAATGTGCCGTCTGATAATGGAAAGAAAAATTCATCCCGCCATATTCCGTATGAGATACGGTCAAATATAATTTTTTGGTGGCGGCCCCATTGGCAAACCACTTGGAATGCTGGGGAATCTGATCCAGATGAGGGTTGTCAAATTTGACCGGCATGGGCTGGTAAGTCAAATAACAGCTCTCGTAACTTGTATTTTCCGGAGTATGATAACGTCTTCTCATTTCCTCTTCAATCCGGGCCGGGTCGTAATTGCTATGCATATAAATTCGATTTTGCACATTCTGAATTTCATAAGCTGCCTCTAAAAACTCGGTATCGGCTGATATCACCGTCCGGCAAGGAAACATAATGGTCCTGCTGCCTCCCGAAGTCCATTCGTCATGCGTAGAACGCCTGGAAATAAAATTCTGGATGGTAATATCTTCCTGTCCACCATTCACTTTTGACAGATAAGTCCGTATCCCCAGCAGCAGCAAGTTGGTCATGGATAGTTGATGATTCATACAAAAATCCAGTAAATTTTGTGTCGGTGTGGGCTCCAAAATGTAATCTTTCACCTCCACAAACAGATGCTCCAATTCGATATCCGCAGCACGTAAGTTTTTATCTCCATGTCGTTCTCTTGCCTCTTCCAACACAGAAGGTCCCTGAATATCTGAATAAAGCGGTTCCCCTAATGCATCTAATTGATCATCCCAGAATTTCTTGTCTTTTAAAAAGCGTTTTTCATTTTCCGCTCTCTTAATATCCTTTTTCAACATTTTTTCATAATCCGCCAAATCCCTTGGATAATCTGCTTTGAATCGATAATGAGTATACAACTGCATCAAGTCATTGATCATAACCACCAATCCACAAGAATCTATTAATCTGTGGTCCATATGAATGAAGAAGCCATTGTAGCCTTCCGGCAGTTTAACCATACTCACATCACACAATGGGATATCGTCTCCATCAAAGGTTTGGTAAGCCCACTGCTGCATTTTTTCATCTGCTTGTGCCAAAGTCATACCGGATAAATCCCGGATTGGAATATCCCTTGTGTCTTCTTTTACCAGATATTGCTTTACTTCCCCTTTTTCATCCGGCTTTGTAAAGCGAACCCTCATACAACCATAGCGCTGAAATTCCAATTGAATGCATTTTTTCAACAGACCAAAATCCAATTCAGACTTTAAGGAAGCCACAACGCTGACTCCCGATACCTGCTGGGTTTTGTATTTCTGAATCCATCCATGGTGCATCTTCTGGGCGGCAGTTAAAGAATAATATTCTTTCATGCATAATCTCCTTTTTTGTTTTCTCACACAAGCACGATGGTGCTTGACGAGCTTGTTCTAGAGTAAGCTTGTGCTACAAAAAAGGTAACATATTTTTCCTTGGATTTCTACCCCTCGTGGGACTTAATGAACATTTTACGAAAAATTGACCAAGACTTTACATAAGAAAAATCAGAATTAAGTATCATATTGATGAAAGAAATTCATCACTTTTTGTCTGTAATATTCCGGCTTTTCATAGGCACAACAAAGATGCCTTGCCTCCGATATCTCAACAAATTCTTTGGGGGCATGGCACAATGAGTAATTATATTTTGTATTTTTAGGATCTACATAAGTATCCTTTCCCCCGTGAAAAAACAAAATCGGTCTTTGATTTCTTCTCATAGCTTCGGTGGTATCTGCTTCTCCCATTTGAAATCCGGCTAGGGTTCGGCAGAAAAATTTCAGACGAAATATCAACGAACCGATATGATTCAGGTGGAACCAATTGGCCGCCATATCCCGCACCTGGGATTCCATGGAAAAAAAGCCACAATCTGATATGAGTCCCTTCACTTCACGGGGCAAATGATGTCCGGATGCCATCAATACCGAAGCTGCTCCCATAGATTCGCCATAAAGATAAATCGGAAGCTTATTTTTATTTCTAAGAGAAATATAATATGCCCATTTCTGTATATCATACTGCTCCATAGCTCCAAAGGTAATATACTCTCCCTGACTGCTTCCGCAGCATCTCTGATCAATAAAAAGTAAATTACATTGATTTTCATGAAGAAACCGGGCCATATTGGCAAAATCGCCAAACCCGCTCCCCTTATATCCATGACACAACAAAACAAAGCGCTTTGCATCCTTGGCAGGCAAATAGTACCCATGCAATTTTAAGCCATCCCGACTGCGAATGAAACAATCTTGCATTTTCTGCTGACGGCACCACGCTTTCCCTTCCTCATATTCCTCCTCATGCTCATATCGGGGATGATTTATCTTGGTATGATGCAACTGAAACCATTTCTTTTTTGATTCTTTTCTATTTTTTTTACATCTTACCGTTAAATTGAAAAATGACCACCCAAATCCCATATAAATACCAGATGCCATGGCAGCGGCACCAACAATTTTCTTTTTCATACTCCTTAATTCATCCTCCTTGGACATGCATTTCTATTTTTACTTTACTCCATATCGGGGATTTATGCAAGGAGAAATATACCTAAGTTTGTGCCAAGTTCTATTGAACAAACGCATACCGGTTTAATTTCAAAACGGATAGACCCTGTTTCTTCCCGGCACTTCGTATGTATCACGCTCTTTATGCTTACAAAACACCCATTTACCATCGCTTTTAGAAATAATCACAGCAAAGTATGATGATATTCATGCTCCAGTTCGGTCATTCTTGCGTTCCAATAAACAAAACGTATAGCAAAAGCCCCATGAATGCAAGCATTCTGGGGCTTGGGCTTTCAATATACATTTTATCAGTTACTCATTCATTACCAAAAACATCTCGGAGATAACCAAACTACTCTAAATAAAAAATCGGGAACGAGTAAAAACCCATTCCCTACAAAAAATTAATTTTTTAATCGTGTATTTATCTTAACACACTTAATTTATATAGTCAACAACTTTTTTAACAAATGTATATGCTGTTTTTATACATTCATTTTTATCAAAATACTCTTTATTTTTTACCGCACGACCATCTATAAATTCTTGTATCTGTTTAAATCTTTTCTCCTTTAC
>JALEKC010000192.1 GCA_022769325.1 Eubacterium sp.
TTCGAATATGTCGGGGAAAATGGTACTGCCAGTGCCAATATTTTGCGGATGGATGCCCGTTTTACCGGGTTGTTTAAATGGCTTGGAGAAAATCATATCAAAGTGAGACTTTCCGGAGAAAATCGGGAAGAGGGATATGCCGTTTATAAAGTGCGGGAAGTGAGTTTTGGAGGAGGAACCAAGCTTTCTGCTGAAGATGGATTTTTGCAATTTATGATTGGGCGTCTGCTGGCCAGCGATGCACCGGAGACGGACGAAGTTGAGGAAGAAGATGAAGATGGCGACAATATGAAACTCACAAGCTTGCAAAGTATCGTGGATTTCATGAATTGTGCCGGAAGAACTCTTCCGGATAATGTGCGGCTTTGGGCCAGACGAAATCTGGCAGTGGCACGTTCCACCGAAGTGACAGCCGAGGAAAAAAGACATGCACAAAGAGCCCTTTCCATGATGATGAATATTCAGTGGAAGAGCAATTATTTTGAGTCCATCGACCCGGAAGAGGCAAGACGTATACTGGATGAAGAACTATATGGCATGGAAACCGTAAAACAGCGTATCATCGAGACCATTATCCAGATTAACCGAACCCATACCCTTCCGGCTTATGGTATTTTGCTTTGCGGACCGGCGGGAACAGGAAAATCCCAGATTGCCTATGCAGTAGCGCGGATTTTGCGGCTGCCATGGACGACGTTGGATATGAGTTCCATCAATGACCCGGAACAGCTTACGGGAAGCTCCCGAATTTATGCCAATGCCAAGGCAGGAATCATCATGGAGGCATTTGCTATGGCAGAATCCTCCAACCTTGTATTTATAATTAACGAACTGGATAAGGCTTCTTCCGGAAAAGGCAATGGCAATCCGGCGGATGTGCTTTTGACGTTGTTGGATAATCTTGGATTTACAGATAATTACATCGAATGTCGCATTCCTACGGTGGGAGTATATCCCATTGCGACGGCAAATGACAAAGAAAACATTAGTGCACCGTTGATGTCTCGATTTGCGGTGATTGATATACCAGACTATACTGAAGAAGAGAAAAAGACCATTTTCTCCCAATTTGCACTTCCCAAAGTACTCAAACATATGAGCATGCGTAAAGAAGAATGTATCGTGGGAGAAGATGCCCTGGAAGCAATTATGGAAAAATACAAAGGAACCACGGGAATCCGTCCTTTGGAACAGGCGGCAGAACATTTGGCAGCCCATGCTTTATATGAAATCGAAGCCAATCATGTGGATAAAGTAGAATATACCGCACAGATGGTAAAAGAATTATTGGATATTCAGTGACAAAGGTGGGAAAGGAGGGAGCCAATGCGATTGATGCATTTGTCGGATCTTCATCTGGGAAAACGAGTGAACGAAATTTCCATGTTGGAAGACCAAAGAGATATATTAGCCAAAATATTAGATATTATCGATGAAGAAAAACCGGATGGAATTCTGATTGCCGGAGATATTTACGATAAATCGGTGCCAAATGAAGAGGCGGTCAAACTGCTTGGTACATTTTTGTCCCAGCTCGCCAGACGGGGACTGCAGGTTTTTATCATCAGCGGAAACCACGATTCGGCGGTGAAATTGGCCTTTGCATCGGACCTTATCGACCAGAGCGGCATTCATTTTTCCCCGGTTTATGATGGAGATATCAAGCCCTTTTCCCTGGAAAAAGATGGA
>JALEKC010000086.1 GCA_022769325.1 Eubacterium sp.
CCCGGTGCTGCCAAAACGACTCTTGATGGAACCGCCGTAATCTGAACACTCGTCGCAACAAGTGCCGTTGCCAGCGCAACACTGAGAATCCTCTTTACAATTCCCGTTTTCTTTTTCATAGTCCGTCTCCTTTTCTTGTTATTTATGTCAACTTTGACATTTGTTTATAAAATATACAGATTCATTTTATCATTTTTTCTTATCAACTGCAAGAGTAAAGTTTCATTCTCACAAAAAAATACCCGGATTCGAACGTTCTTTTCCAATCCGGGTATATACTATTCATGCGAAAGATAGATTACTCTTTTATCTTAGCATTTTCACCAACCATGTCAATGACTTTGTTGGTAAGTAATGTGATTTTATAATATTCTTCGATGGTAATGACGTCTCCGTAGAGATCTTTGAAATTTTTCTTTAATTCTTCTACCGTTCCGCCTTCTTCTTCCACCTTCTTCATCTCAGCGTTGATTTCTTCCTCACTTACGGTGATACCCTCTTTTTCTGCAATGGCTTCCGTTAACATCTGGGTCTTGGCAATGCTCTGTGCTGCCGTCTTTAACTGTTCTTTGTAGGTATCTTCTGTCATGCCGGACTGAGTCAGGAAAGTATTAAAATCATCAAAACCATATTGCTTTGCCGTATAACGATAGTACGCATCCAATTGGGAAGATGCTACATTTATAATCGAATCCGGATATTTTTTAACTTCCGCTTTATTTTCCACTTCGCCATATGCGGTGGAGCCGGCACTTTCTTTTTTCTCTTTTTTCAAATCCTCGATAATGGATTTTTTGTATTCTTCAACCGTTTTATATTCGGTTTTTTCAGAAACCAGTTTATCCGTCAGTTTCGGCGTGCTTGTCTTGGAAATGTAATTCAATGTTACTGTAAATACAGCTGGTTTTCCTGCCAAGTCCGGGTTGTTGGAATAATCATCCGGGAATTTCAGATCTAAATCTTTGGTTTCCCCAGGTTTCATACCAATAACTCCATCATCGAAACCATCAATAAATCCGGAAGAACCAAGAGTAATCGCACTTCCTGATGCACTTCCGCCATCAAATGCTTTTCCATCCATCTTGCCTTCATAATCAATATTGACGGTATCGCCTTTTTTACATTTTCCTTTTTTAATCTTCTTTTCGGTCGAATTTTGACTTACAAAAGAATCTAATTCGGATTGTACTTCCTCATCCGAAACGGTACAATCTACTTCAATCCCTTTATATTCAGGAATTGTCACACACTCTGATGCTACATAATCATCCGCTTTGGATGTTGTCTGATTTGTACTGGTGTCCTCACCTGTAAATTTGCCCTTTATCTCACTCCAGGAACATCCTGTGAGCATTAAAGAAGCTGACAATACCATACTTAAAACAATTGCTCGTCTCTTCACTTCATTTTCCTCCTAACAACTTTGCGTTAATTAGTATTCTATCACACTTTTATGAAAATGAAAAGTGAAACTTTGTTCATAATTACTTCATATTTTGAGATTACACTTCGGAAATGGCTTCCTTCATGCTCTTCACATAGTCCGCAACCGGTTCCATGCAATTTTTTCCATAGGTTTCAACCAGTTTCACGATGGCACTTCCCACAATGACTCCATCGGAAATCTGAGCCATTTCTTTCGCCTGTTCCGGAGTGGATATTCCAAATCCAATGGCGCAAGGAACGTCTCTTGTGGCTTTCACTTGTTCAATCATCGTGGCAACGCCTTTATTGATGGTACTACGCATCCCTGTGACACCAAGACTTGATACACAATATACAAATCCTTTGGCTTCGGCAGCAATTGCCTGAATTCGGTCATGGGAAGTAGGAGCAATTAGGGAGATTACTTCTAAATCGTATTGTGAAAAGACCGAATCCATTTCCTCTTTTTCTTCAAAAGGCACGTCCGGAATAATAACACCAGATATACCAATCTCTTTGGAACGTTTGGCAAATTTCTCAATTCCGTATACAAAAATAACATTTGCATAGGTCATAAAAACCATGGGAACCTTCATTTCATTTTTAATGGAGTCTACCATATCAAAAATTTTATCTGTTGTTGTACCGGAAGCAAGAGCTCGTTCATCCGCTTTTTGAATGACAATTCCCTCTGCTACCGGATCGGAAAATGGAATACCTATTTCAATTAAATCCGCACCACTCTCCTGGAGAATAGGAAGCAATTTTTTGGTTGTTTCCAAATCGGGATCTCCTGCTGTTACAAATGGGATAAATGCTTTCCCTTTTTCAAATGCCTGTGCTATCTTACTCATAAAGTTCAACCCCCCTGTATCTGGCAATGGCTGCTACATCTTTGTCGCCTCGTCCTGAAATATTCACTACAATAATCTGATCTTTGTCCATGGTCGGTGCTAATTTTCTTGCATAGGCAAGTGCATGGGAACTCTCAATTGCCGGGATAATTCCCTCAATACGAGAGAGATACTCAAAAGCAGAAACGGCTTCTTCATCCGTAATAGGAACATATTCCGCACGTCCAATATCATGAAGATACGCATGTTCCGGTCCGATTCCCGGATAGTCAAGCCCCGCGGATATGGAATAAACCGGTGCAATCTGACCATATTCGTCCTGACAGAAATAGGATTTCATGCCATGAAAAACTCCCAGGGTTCCATTGGCAATAGTTGCTGCGTTTTTATCCGTATCTACACCATGTCCGGCTGCTTCGCAACCTATCAATTTAACGGATTCATCCGGAATAAAGTCGTAAAATGCTCCCATGGCATTACTGCCGCCCCCCACACAGGCGATGACGGCATCCGGCAATTTTCCTTCTTTTTCCATAAGCTGTGTCTTTATTTCTTTTCCGATGACACTTTGGAAATCTCTTACAATCTCCGGAAATGGAGCCGGCCCCATGACAGAACCAATGACATAATGAGTATCCTCAATTCGGTTGGTCCATTCTCGCAATGTCTCATTAACCGCATCTTTCAAGGTCTGTGTTCCACTGGTCACCGCATGAACTTTTGCTCCCAAAAGTTCCATCCGATATACATTCAACGCTTGGCGTTCTGTATCTTCCTTTCCCATAAACACTTCACATTCCATACCAAGAAAAGCTGCAATTGTGGCAGTAGCCACACCATGCTGACCTGCACCGGTCTCCGCAATAAGTCGCTTTTTCCCCATTCGTTTTGCCAAAAGTGCCTGCCCAAGTGCATTGTTTAATTTATGAGATCCGGTATGATTTAAATCTTCACGTTTCAAGTATATTTTGGCTCCACCTAAATCTTTTGTCATGCGATCGGCATAATATAACAGAGAAGGTCTTCCCACATAGGTTGCCAGCATTTCATTGAATTCTTTAATAAAATCCGGATCCTCTCTATATTTTCGATATGCCTGCTCTAATTCAATTACGGCGTTCATTAATGTTTCCGGGATATATTGTCCACCATGAATCCCAAAACGACCTCTTGATTTTGACATTTTATTCATCTCCAATCTGTTTGATTTGCTTCATTTTTTCAATATCTTTTTTCCCATCCGTTTCAATTCCTCCGCTGATATCAAATGCATAGGCAAAAACCTGCTCTTTGGCATCTTTGATATTGGAGGCATTTAGTCCACCGGCCAAAAAAAATGGATGTTTCAGATTATTTGGAATCATATTCCAATCAAAACATATTCCGGTACCGCCGTAATTTCCCGGCTGATAGGCGTCAATTAAAAGATAATCACAATCCATCTCATCTGCCCGTCGAATATTCTCCACATTTTTTGCCCGGACGGCTTTGATGATTTTGGCGCCGGTCTTTTCCTTGATTTCTAATATTTGCTCATTGGTTTCATCCCCATGAAGCTGGACAAAATCAATGATTTTCTCTTGCACATAAGAAAGAATGACATCGGTCTTTTCATTGACAAATACACCCACTGTCCGTATTTGCGGGTCCATTTGCTGGCGAAATTTTTTTGCTGTTTCCCAGGTAATCTGGCGTTTGCTTTTGGCAAATACAAAACCTGCGAAATCCGGTTTTACTTCATTTACATATTGAACATCCTGTTCTCTGCAAATGCCACAAAATTTAAGTTTCATGGAATCACCGTCCTTCCAAGCCCCGCAGTTCACGCAATGTTGCATTTTTATCCTCACTACGCATCAAAGTCTCCCCAATCAAAACACCATCCACTCCGCCTTCTTCCAGTGCCTCGATGTCTTTTCTTGTTTGGATTCCGCTTTCTGCCACAAAAAGAATCTCCGGTGGAATATGTTTTCGCTGACGGATACAATTCTGAATATCCACCTCAAAAGTTTTCAGATTCCGATTATTTACTCCGATAATTCTTGCTCCGGCTCGAACTGCCATCTGGATTTCTTCTTCATCATGAGCTTCTACCAATGCAGATAGTCCCAGTTTATGACACAGGGAAATCCATTGACGAAGGGTTTCTTCCTCCAAAAGTGAACAAATGAGCAAAACTGCACTGGCCCCAATGACCTTCGCTTCATAAATCATATATTCATCAATGGTAAAATCTTTTCGCAAAAGTGGCACATCTACTTCCTTATGAATTTCCTGCAAATATGTCGTACTTCCCAAAAAATAATCCGGTTCTGTCAAAACAGAAATGCAATCAGCACCTATTTTTTTATACTCTTTGGCAATTTCAAGATATGGAAAGTCTTCTGCAATAACCCCTTTGGAAGGAGATGCTTTCTTGATTTCACAAATAAAGGAAACGCCTTTCTTTGCCAACTGTTTTTCAAAGGGAAAACCGGTATTGGCATCGCATGACAGTGCCTGATATTTCATGGTTTCAAAATCCGTCTTCTGTTTGCATTTTTCTACACGTTCTTTGGTCTTTTCTGCAATTTCATCTAATATCATCGATTTCCTCCTAGGATTAAGCATTGGTTGCCTGAATCAATTCTTCCAGTTTTTTCAGCGCTTTTCCACTGTCAATCATTTCTTTTGCTTTCTCCACTCCTTGTTCCATGGTAAATCCAGGAGTTCCAAGATAAATAGCAATACCCGCATTCATCAAAATGACATCTCTTTTTGCACCCTGCTCTTTTCCGGATAATATATTTCTTGTAATTTCAGCATTTTCCTTCGGAGTTCCTCCAATCAATTCGCTAAGAGAACAGGTTTTAAATCCAAACTCCTCCGGAGTGATATCAAAGGATTTCAATTGGCCTTCCTGAATCTCACAGCAATGGGTAGGACCTGTCAATGTAATTTCATCCAGACCATCATTTCCGCAAACAGCCATGCCGCGTTTGACTCCAAGATTTTTCAATACTTCTGCCAATGTTTCAACCAATTCTTTTTTATAGACACCTAAAAGCTGTATGTTGGCATTGGCAGGATTCGTGAGAGGTCCTAATATATTAAATATGGTTCTCTCTTCCATCTCTTTTCGTACCGGACCAACGTTTTTCATGGAAGAATGATAGTACTGTGCAAACAAAAAGCACATTTTTACATCATCCAACACTTTTTGGCTTTTTTTATCATCAATGGTAATATCCACACCAAGACTTTCCAATACATCTGCTGCACCACTTTTACTGGAGACACTTCGATTTCCGTGTTTGGCAACAGGAATTCCCGCCGCAGCAATGACAAATGCTGAGGTCGTGGAAATATTAAATGTTCCCACCTCATCTCCACCGGTTCCTACGATTTCAATCACATCATAAGAAGGTGTTAAATGTACTCCTAAATCACGCATGGCTTGTGCCGATGCCGTAATCTCAGTAATAGTTTCTCCCTTCATGCGTAAAGCAGTAAGATATGTTGTCATCAAAATGTGGGAAGCTTCCCCTGACATAATCTCTTTCATGGCACCCTGTGCCATTTCATAACTTAAATCCTTTCCATTGATTACTTCATGAATTGCTTCTTTAATTACCATAATAATTGCCTCCTTTTACTCAATTAAAAACCAAAAAAATTATTTAAAATGGCTCTTCCATTTGGTGTCAAAATAGATTCCGGATGAAATTGTAATCCATAGATTGTTTTTTCCCGATGTCGGACGGCCATTACTTCCTGGTTATCATCCACAGAAATAACTTTTAATTCTTCCGGCATGGTGTCGATATCAGCAATGAGAGAATGATATCTAGCCACATCTATTCGTTCCGGCAATCCTTTAAAGATAGGGTCCGCATTATCAATTTTTACATTGCTTTTTTTTCCATGCATCAACTGTTTTGCGTGACAGATGGTAGCACCAAACACTTCACAGATGGCCTGATGTCCCAGGCATACACCTAAAATCGGTATCTTTCCACCAAGTTTTTCAATAACTTCTTCGCAAATTCCTGCATCTTTGGGATACCCAGGTCCCGGAGAAAGGATAATATGACTGGGATTCCATGTCTGAATCTCCTCGAGGGTAGATTCATCATTTCGGATGACCTTAATATCCGGATTAATCTCTCCGATAAGTTGAACCAGATTATAGGAAAAACTGTCATAGTTGTCGATGAGTAAAATCATAATATCAAACCTCCTGTCATATCTTTCCCCGCATTTTGAATCGCATCGATTACGGCTTTTGCTTTGTTCCCGGATTCTTCATATTCCAGTCGCGGCTGACTGTCTGCCACGATACCGCCTCCCGCCTGAACATAAACTTTGCCGTCTTTTTTCACTGCCATACGTATGGCAATACAAGTATCTAAGTTCCCACTGAAATCGATATATCCAAGAGCTCCACCATAAATTCCACGAGGTTCACTTTCCAATTCATCAATAATTTCACAAGCTCGGATTTTAGGAGCTCCTGACAATGTACCCGCCGGTAAAACAGATTTTACGGCATCCAGCGCATCGGCATCCTCTCGGATATCTCCCTCTACCTGGGAACAAATATGCATAATTTTTGAATATTTATGAATCATCATATATTTTGTTACTTCCACCGAAGAATATTTGGATATACGCCCCAGATCATTGCGTCCCAGGTCTACTAACATATTGTGTTCGGATAATTCCTTTTCATCACTGAGTAAGTCTTCCACAAGGGCTTCATCCTCCGCCTCATCTTTTCCTCTTGGTCTTGAACCAGCTACCGGAAAGGTAGTCAGGCGCCCATCCTGTAAGCGAACCAATGTTTCCGGTGAGGTACTCATGATTTCCACATCATCCAAATTCATATATACCATATAAGGGGAAGAATTGGTGGTTCTTAACACGCGATAGGGCTGAATCAGGCTTCCCTCATAGGGACTGACAAAACGTCTGGAAATCACTGCCTGAAAAATATCTCCATCCCGAATGTATTCTTTGGTTTTTTCCACAATTTTTTCATACTCTTCTTCGGAAACGTTACAATGAAAATCTACTTTATCATAAGACGGGAACTCCGGCAAATCCATCTTTTTCCCAATCATTTCAATGATGTCATCAATTTCTTTTTCCGCCTCCATCAAGTTCTCTTTCAAATCACCCTTGGTTCTTACATTTCCTACAACTATAATTTTTTGTTTTAATTGATCATAAGCAATAACTTTGTCAAAAAGCATCAAATCATAATCATTAAATTCGCCACGCTTTATATCAAGAACCGGCTCTGCATGTTCAATCATGGCATAGGCAAAATATCCTACAAATCCACCGGTAAATGGAGGCATATCTTCGATTTTGGGAGAACGAAATCTTTTTAATATGTCACGAATCACCTGAAAAGAATCCTTTGTAGTAATTTCTTTCTTTTCTTCCTTCTCTTCTATCACAACCTGATCCCGGAAACAGGATACTCGCATGATCGGATCATATCCCAAAAAAGAATATCGTCCCCACTTTTCTCCTCCTTCCACACTTTCCAGAAGATAAAAGCGCTTATTTGTAGCCGCAATTTTTTGCAGCAAAGCAATTGGTGTCACCAAATCCGCATATATTTCTTTTTTTACCGGAATCACATCATAGTCATCTACATATGGTTTCATTTTTTCTAGCAACATCCTAAACATCTCCTTACATCTTTGAAGTAATCAAAAAAGGCAATAAAAAAAACTTCTGTCACATGTTCTATCACTAGAACAGGGACAAAAGCTATCATTCACTTCTGCGGTACCACCCTTATTGGTCAATTGGTATAACCCACTCATCATGCACTATCATGCACTCCTGCGGTTAACGGTGCAGGTTTCCGTCAGCGTCTACTCAAAATAACTTCTTTCAAGCTGCCCTCACAAGTCCATTCAAAATGATATTGCTACTGTATCGCACCAACCTACAGCTCTCTGAAAACAAGTTCTCATTTCTACTTACTCTTGCTCATCGGTTTCTGTTATTTCTTATCTGTGTTATAGTATAACACGAATTTTTAAAAAGTCAACAAGTTTTTTTAAAACAACGGAGACGGAGGGATTCGAAGCTTATAAAATAGTTTCACAAATTATAAACCTCCGAAATTTCGTTGTTTTTGTTGCGAAAACGAAAAAATAATCACAATGTAATCAATAAGCAATCAAAAATTTACCCAAGATTACTTTTTTTCATTATCGCCTGATTGACCAGTTGTAACTTATAATCCATCTGGCTCACATCAAAGGTATAATTCATTTCGTTTACTCGAGGAGAGTGTCCCAAAATGGATGCGGCAACCACAGATGACACACCACTGCATCGAAGTTTCGAATTAAAGGTTTTCCTCATGGATGATATGCTTTTCTCGCCAAGTCCAGCCGTATGGCATCGACGTCTGATACATCCTGAAATGGATGCCGCCTGGACACGACCGGATTCATTTGCAAAAACAAACTCACTGCTCCATCCATTCTTCATCTGAATTTTCCGAACATGCTTCAACAGTTCTGCCGCTTCATCCATCAAAGGAATATATCGAATCTTCCCCGTTTTGGTCTTATCCAAATAGACTTCTTTCGTGTTAAGATT
Organism: Eubacterium sp.; assembly: GCA_022769325.1. Taxonomy (GTDB): domain Bacteria; phylum Bacillota; class Clostridia; order Lachnospirales; family Lachnospiraceae; genus Eubacterium_F. Next base: position 8,889 of record JALEKC010000086.1, read on the forward strand.
AATTTTTTCAGATTTGTTCACAAGGATATACTTATCCTTAAATGATATGCATTCCCATGTCAATGCTGCCAATTCTCCGACACGCATACCCGTGTAGAAAGAAAGCATCACACCATAATTTGGAATATAGTCAGGATCTTGCTTTATTGATTTTTGCAATACATCCATAAATTTCTCCATCTCTTCCTCTGTTATGATGCTTCGCTCAACCGGTCGTTTTTTCTCATCGGAACAATGTTTTTTCCAAAGTCTGTAATCAACATAATCACATGGATTTTCTTTGATAATCCTATCACGAATACCCTTCTCAAAGACGCCCCTCGTATATCCGAATATACTTTGAATAGAACGATATGGAATTTTTTTCTCTTTGATTTGACGTATAAAAAAAGCCTCTATGAAATCAGAATCAATATTTTTCAATGCCATTTTTTCAATCGTCTCTCCAGCAAAAAACCTATTGTAATCTGTACGATATCTTCGAACTGTATTTGGACTAACTCCACAATCTTCTTGTCGCTTAATCCAAACTTCATATCGTTCTTTAAAAGAATCACTTTTTTGCTCGTTATCGATAATGGCCTGTTCAACACCCTCTCTTGTAGAGCGGTTGATAAGTCTTCTTCCTTTCACAGGATCGGAAATGTACGTATGCCATTTTCCATTGCTTCCCTGCCAAATCTTATACTTGTGCTTTTGTAGAATTCTTTCCTTCTTTTGCATATCTAATTGCTTTTTTATTCCTATCAAATCAATCATATCATTGTCCTTGATAAAATTCAATAGTTCTTCGCCTGATATGCTGCTTGTTTCATCGCAATAATCTTTCATGAAACCTACTCATTTCCGCTTATTCGTATAATTGTCAGATGTATATTAGTTAATTTTGAATTGCCTCACGTAATGTTTTGGCATTATCTTCTGCGATTTTTTCCCGGATCGACTCTTCCGGGAAAGGAATCTGAAATGTGCATTCTTTGATTCTGTTCGTGATTCGCTCATCATAATCCAGGTTATCCAAACTCATATTGGATGTAAATATCGTGATGCGCTTATTTATGTATCTGGTATTGATGATCTGGTAAAACTTCTCACCAATCCATGGCTTGACCTGCTCAGTTCCAAAATCATCGATAATCAACACTTTTACATGGCCAAGTTCACTTAGCAATTTACTGTCTCCACCTTCATCCCAAGACTTAGCAATCTGGCTGATAATTTGTGGAGAAGTTGCAAATCTGACATATATCTGTTTTGAACGAATCAAATGATTTGCAATGCTTATTGCCATTCGTGTTTTCCCTGAGCCTTTTGTCCCGGAAAATATATACAGCCCAATCCCCTTCTCTTCATGTTTCTTCCATGCATCCAACCAATACTTAACTGCTTTTGCTGCTTTCATGGCTGTATCAACTGCTTCCTGGCTTTGATAAATGTCGATTCGAAAATTTTGAAGAGTTACATTCTCGAAAGTTTTTGGTATTTTTGCAAATTCCAACCGTTCCTGTTCTTCTCTTCGCTGATTGATTCCGCAATCACAATCTCTTGCATACTCGTAATTTCCTTTTTGGTAGAAAATTGTACCGGAACCATTGCATTTCGGACATTTATTGCATGTCTCCAAATCCTTCAAAGGTGACCTTCCCCGTTCCAAGGTAATCTCCTGCATGATATGGTTTACCACTTGTCTTATGTCCTCCATCTTTGTTCCCTCCTTTGTTCGCATAATTACCTTCAAGAACCTTTGGAAAGTTATTTGGCAGCACAAACCAATCAAAGGTTATCGTCCAACCATTTTTGTTTTTTCCCTGAAGGAAAGAACTTTCACGAACCTCCTCAATAGCTCTTTTTACATCATCGGCACTATATTGCCGGATGCGTGCTTTTAAGTTTTTGTACCTCTTCGATGTTGGAGATAGTTTATACACCGGATTAATTCCAACCTCAACCAATTGATTCCATTTATCAACAATGTCCTTTATATCCTGGCTACATTCACTATCTTGAGATTGCCGTCGGACCTCTGTTCGACAAACAGAATCTTTTGATTCTGTTAAAGGTTTATTATCTGGTTTACTATCTGTGTTTATATATGGTAATGGTTGCTCAGATTTAAGAAATGCATTGCTCGATTTTGAGAAATCCATTTCCTGATTTTGAGAAATGCATTTCTCATTTTGAACATCCATATCACTTTTGTATTCTTCCTCTTGGGAACTATCTTCTTCGTTCTCATCTGATATCTCCTCATTCTTTACAATGCTATATCCTTTTTCAGTCAATGAATACCATTTTGTGCGGTCCGTCTGTAGTTTGTTGAAATTACCCGTCACCAGAACACCTTCATCTTCCAAATGTTTTAATGCTCTTTCAATCTTTCCTTTTGACATGTAGGGAAACAATTCCACATATGCTCCAATGCTGTTATATGTCCAATATCTTCCTTCATAAAAATGCTTTGAATTGGCACGGTTATGTTCCACCCAATAAAATATGTTATTTAATAATATTGCTTCGAACACACCATATTTTTCAGCAATATCAATATCAAATGAATGAATCATGGTTTTTCCTCACTTTCTATCATTTATTAGTGCTCAACAACTTCTTTTACATCCAACAAACAAAACAAAAAAATACACTGCAATCCTCACATCTTGCCAATGTTCCACATAGTTGGTGGAACGTCCAAGTTTTTTATCATGATCAACAAATGCATTGACTGCTGCCTGCATAAGCATCTTTATCTTTTCCAAATTTATCTTATTCATATAGTTTCTCCATCTTCATTTAAATCACAAACTTTCGATGCGCTTCTTTCAAATCTCTCTCAGACAAGTCAAGATAGATTTGCGTTGTTTCGATTGATTCATGCCCCAGCATCTTAGATACCTGTTCAATTGGCATTCCTCTTCTAAGTGCAAAGGTAGCACATGTTCGCCTGAATTTATGTGGATATGCATGCACATCCGTCTTTCTTCCAATTTTGCGAATCAAACTCTCAACACTACTAAGATTAAGATGATTTTCAGGATGCACAAGATGTGGTTCCTTGTACCAGTTTTTATTCATATTTTTATACATGGCTTCTTTATAGACTCCTCCAGCAAATAAATATGGGTTCGTATCTCTTCTTTCGCTCAAATATGAATCCATAGCGAAAGAAGCTTTTGCATTTAAATATACCGTCCTATCCTTCTGTCCTTTTCCATGAATAAGTATTTCGTTTCCATTTATTTCGCTTAGCTTAATGTTTACCAGTTCATTTACACGACATCCGGTAGAAAGAAGTATTTCAAAAATAGCCTTCTCTCGATTTGTTTGCAACACAGATCTCATTTTTTCGAGTTCGATATCTTCAAACGCTTCTTTCTTTGTTTTTTCACGTTTAATTGTTTCTATTCGATTCATCGGATTCTTTTTAATCAGTTCTTCACTGTATAGGTACCCGAAAAAACTTCTTAGATACCGAATTTCATTACCAGCTGTCGTCTTTGATACGCGGTCCTGATAGATGCGTTTTGCCGTATATAGACGAATGTCCTCTGTAGTAATATCATCTACCGTTTTGCCCATGTATCTTAGGAAAAAACGTATAGAATCCGAATAAACTTTCAATGTTCTGTTGGTACATCCTTTTACCGTTTTTGCAACGATAAAAGACTTTAGCAAATATTCATTTCTATCTGCTTCCAATAATGCAATTGCTGTTTCGCGTTTTGTGATTTCATACTTATCCAGGATAATATACATTTTGCTTCTTGTATTGATATCCGGAACCATCGCACACAGTTTATCAAATAATTCTTCTCTTGCCGTCATATAATCGCTCCAATCTTCGCTGGTGTAACCAATATTTTCTCTTCTGGTATATTCCTCCGGATTGAGTCTTCCAAAAGTGCATTTCCCTGGATAACCTCTGCTTTAATTCCAAGGATGGACAATTGAACATATGTCATATATACACCATTCCAATCCAAATCCTGAGCAGTAACATCAAGGCACTTTTGAAAATTTATACCTTTATCAAAAAGTATTTTTGCTGCAGCTAAAATCATTCCACCGCCTCCGGCACTTGGCTCATTTAAACAAATCTTTTCTTCTCTCGTAACATCTGAAAGTGATGTTGCAGCGTTTAACATGGAGATATGAAATGGTGTAAAAAACTGCCCGGTAATTTTACTTCCTGCTCCGGAACTCATATAGATTTCACCGAGATAGTCATTGATTCCATTCTCTTCAAAACACTCTGCCAAAAGACCTGACATCCAGCAAAAATCTTTTAATTCATTTTGATTATACTTCCCTGCTGTTTCCTGATACATTTTTTCTCGTTGCTTCCAAACCTCTCCATGATCGTAAGCGCAAGCATTCTGGATGGATATAGCATACATTTTTACCCAATCAGAAAAAACAACATAGGGATTATAACTACCACTTATTTTTTTGATGCATTCAACAATTTCATGAACCTGCATTTTAACACCTTCCTTACCGCTTTTACCGGAAAATTCCATTATTATCAATTTTTTACACCAGGCATCAGCCACAGCCAATGCCCGGAAAGATAAATCAAATGGCTTCCCGTGATAATAAAACCATTTGGTGCAAACAAACTACTGTTTCCAACCAGGGTGCAAATTTAAGTTTAGTTAATCAATCATACTTTTAATCAAGTGAGAAATATCTGACAAGGTAGCATTGTGAATATCACAATCAACTGCACCTTCTTCATTATATTGAGAAAACAATTTTTTCATATTATTATCAATACTCTTATTTTTTGCTTCATCACATAAGGTTTCTGCTTCTCCGATACAGTCCCATAATGATGTATTTAATTTTGCTAATCTTCTAGCAAACTGCTTATCCGTCATATTCCTTCACCTCTCTAAATCCTTATTTGGTGCAAACAAACTACTGTTTCCAATCAGGATGCAAATTTTCCAACTCTTTCATCAAAAATTCAAAGGCAAAGATTCTCCTTTTTATATCTGCCTGCTCAAAGATTCCCCTTTTTATATCTGCCTGTTCATTGTTACCAAAATACTTCTTTTTAAGACAATAAAGAGATCTTATATGCTCTTTATAAAATTTGTAATCCGATAATTCTATAGTTGATAAAGATAACTCCTTTTCAATCTCATGTATTTCAAAACTAATTTTAGGCAAAGGAGCATTGGACTTTTTTTCCTGCATCTTCTTTTTTGCCAATTCTTTCACATCACTGGACAGAAGATTCTTGTCACGGATTACTTCTGACTGGTCCTGCACTGGAAGTTTTGATGTTTCGTAGGCCTTTGAAAAATTGATCTCTCCTTTCTCCAAGGCCACTTTCCCTTCCTTCGTCAGATTGTTATTGATGGCATCTATTTGAGCCATCTTTGTATGAGATACTCCAAGTTTATCTGCGATAAAGTCCCTCATACGTCCTTTGATTTCCAAACCATCTTCATCCATTGCTTTCTTGTAGTATGTGCGAAGAGTTTCTGCCTGCTTAACCAATTCAAAATCGGTTAGCTTTCGAGTGAAAGCATTCGCGCTTGCCAGCGTAATCATGAACATATTTTGATTCATCTCGCGCATCATACAGTTTACTTCATTGAATTCCGCATATCCCCTCTTTTTATTCAAAAGAGCAGCTTCTCTTCTGCGATGACCGGAAACGATACAATCTCTTCCATCCACCCTGGCAACGATAATTGGCTCAATCAATCCGGAGTGGAGCATATTGTCCGCCAATTTTTCAATCTCCTCTTGGTCAACATGATAAAAGTTGTCATCCGAAGGAACCAGGCTCTCCGGATCCAGACGAATCGGTTTGTAAGAACTTGTATCAATACCTGCCATCTTACTCACATTATTCAACCTTGATGACAATGTCCGTTTAGGCATTTTCAACACCTCCCAAATATTCATCTGTAAATTTACGATAATCAACAGAAGCGGCGCAATTCGGACTATACTCAAATAATGGGATGTCCCACGGATAATCAAATAGTTTTTCAGAGTATCGAATCTTTGTATCAAAACATTCATACTTGCTTTGTGTCAGAATCTGACACCCTGAATTTTGCATAATCGTATTTCGGTATGAGGTAATTAAACATTTTACATTCTTTAAATCCGTGTTATAGTAGGATCTTACTTCAGATACCAAATCCATCAATTCTTCCATTCCATCCAAAGCATTTTTGTCAATTCGAATCGGAATAATCACATCATCCGATGCACAAAGAGCATTGATTACATTCAAACCAATCCCTGGTGGACAATCAATGATGCAATAATCATATTCAGAACGAACCGATTCCAACGACTGTTTAATCCGAAGATTCTGATTGCTGGAGTCATCCATCGCCAATTCATTGCAGGCTGCTTCCAAGTTTGTGTTGGACGGGATGATATGAAGACCTTCCCATACCGTAAATGCGATGCATTCCGATGCAGATGCGCCCTCCATGATATGCTCCATAGAATTAGCATCATAATTATGTACAGAAAATATTTTGCTCAAATTTGCCTGAATGTCATTGTCAACAAGAAGTACCTTCTTATTCTTCTTTTCTGCCAACATCCATGCCATTGTCAAGGCTGTCAATGTCTTCCCGACGCCGCCTTTCAGATTGATAATCGATATTACTCTCATTGGTGTACCTCTCCTTCTGCCCTGTCTGACAGTCACACCGTTCCCCCGGATCTAAAGACGCACCGCATATCGAACATTTTTTCGGAATATACATTTGCATTTTCTCCTTCCTTATGATATAATAATACATAAGGAAAGCTCCTCCGGTCGGCAAACTGTATGGGCTTTTCTTTTTTTATTTAAAATGAGAAACCATTTTCTTACTTAATTCCATGTAGTCAAAAGATTCTGCAAAATCATCTCCTCGAATGGTTACAAAAAACTTATTCTTATAAATCACTTCGCCGGTAATTTTGGTTCTTTGTGGACTTTTCCCGGTTGATACTTCATATTTTTCTACCACCAGCACATCACCAATATCAATTTTATTGCGAAAGTCTATCACTCTTCGATGAAAAGCTTTTGTTTTTAGCAATCTCTCATTTTCAAGACTTGCATGATTTCTCGCCTTTTGCGAAGAAATAATTTGGTTAATGCTTTTTTTCGTAATTTGGAATTTTTCAGCAAGCTCCGTTTTGGATGTTCCTTTAAGGAACTGTTTGTATATCAAGGCATCTCTTTTCAAGGTCTTCTCTCGCATTTTGTCCATCTGTCCTTTCTGTATAATACATTTCCATATATTCTTCTGCCTCATTCACATGGTTAAAATCAATATCACATGTCATCCACTTTGCCACCAGGTAAACATAGATAGCAAAGCAAATGACATAACGAATCAGTTCTTTCTTGTGTTCTCTTCTCATGGGGATGCTCCTTTCTTTGCAAAAGGGGCACGCGGGACTTGAACCCGCTCACCGGATTTCTAATCCGAAACTCGGATTATTCATGCGGAGTATTTCCTTTCATGCCCATGTATTTTCTTATGAAATAACTGTAATTTTTGTGGAATCAAATCCTTCCAATTCCTCTTCCAAAAATCTCTTCACATTTTTACATGCTTCATTTTTCCAGGCGCCACCGTCTGCCTCAAAAATAGCACATCTAATTCCTAAATCTCTGTCCTGCTTCATCCGAAAGATAAACTTTGATTCCGGCTGTTCTACTTCGACAAATGTACGATATGGGCGAAGCGATACCGGATTGGGAATAATAGCATCTTCCTTATTGACGATTCCTTGCTTGATGGTAGCCTTTTGAGTGACTCCATCATCCCCATAAGATGCAATAGTTCCTGCCTCGCTGGTACCGGCAAACTTCAAAATCAAATCTAAGTCCGGAGTCGGAATAAACATGGACTGCAATGCAATCACAAAACTCTCCGAATCATAGTACTGTCCAAAATTAAAAGATGGAATACTGGCTCCTACACGGCACAATTCTTCTCTCTTCCGACGTTCATCCAATGCTGAAATCAAATGCACTTCTTCCGGGGATTCTACATGAATCAGCATATGTTCTCCCATAGTATCTACTTCTTCTTTCAAATAATCAACAAGACTTGTAAGTGTGTGCATCCAAAGGAAGTCTGCTCGTGGGATGGATGGACGAACTTCAAGAAGTTGCTTGTCCGAGTATGTAGT